>DATCGB010000021.1:0-2054 GCA_036509155.1 Candidatus Tumulicola sp.
GAACTTCGGGAGTATATCAAAGCCCCCTCGCAGCGTCAAACCTCATTTCACGCGGCCGCGCCGGACCCTGCCGGGGCTCGCGCGCGCGGTTACGCTTTGGCCGTCTCAGGTTTGACAGCCGTTTTGCGGGCGTGGTACAGTCTTTCGGACACCTCGTCAATCGTCAATCTCGTCACGAACAGGAGGCACGATGAATCTAGATCTCAAGTTTCGTCCGATCGCGCCGCAATTCGGCGGCGGGTCGACGCGTTTTGGACCTTCGGACTGCGGGCCGACGTAACGTCGTCGGTTCGAGAAAGCGTTCGAAGGCCTCCGCGATCGACCGGAGGCCTTTTCAATTGCACCCATCATCTCAAGTGAGGCGAATCATGGATTTTTGGATAGAAACCGAAATCCGGATGCGCCGTACGGACGCTGACAAGACCGCCAACCGCAGCCGGCTAATCCGCCTTGCGGAGAGCGGACGAAGTACCAGCGTTCGCACGCGCATCGCCGACGGCGCTCAATCGATGAGCGACGCGTTGGCTTCGCTGGCGCATAGTTTGCGCGCCGGCGAAACGGCGTAATACTGCCAGGAGACGGACTCCTGACCGCGGGGCGTCCGCACGGCGAACGCTCCGCGGCCCTTACGATCGCGCGGCCCGCACCGCCGTTTTGGCGAGATCGATGGCCGCATCCATGCCGACGCGTTCGGTGTCGACGACCAGATCGTACGCCTGGGCGTCGAAGAGTTCTTGTTCGAAAAAGTGCCGGATGTAGCGACGGCGCAGTTCGTCGATGCGCCGGACGCGATCTTCGGCCGCTTTTCGGCCGAGGCGAAATCGATACATCACCCGTTCGACTCGCCACGCGCGCCGCGCGTGGAGGAGAATCGAAAAAAGATCGCGCCGCGGGACGCTGGTTTCCATGAGTTTTGCACCGCCGTGGCCGATCAACACGACGTCGCCGGCTCGCGCGTGATGCAGGACGACGTCGCGGACTTCGTCGAGAACGGCGCGCTCGTTCGTGCGCAGCTCCATCGCCGCGACGAGAAGCGTCGCCTTCGCGAGGTCCTCCATAAAGGCGCTCGCGAGCGAGGGCGGCCGCTCGTCGACGCGCGCTAAGTACTCGGCCGAGAACCCCCCGCGCTGCGCGAGTTCGGCGATCAGCGCCCGCTCGTCCAGCAGCGTGGCGCCAAACTCGGCAGCCAGCGCCTCGCCGACCGACAGTCCGCCCGCCCCAAGCTCCCGGTTGACGGCTACGATCATGGGTTCATTGTACTCACTCCGAAGCCGGTAGTCCGGGGATCTCGAGCGCCGGGAGGGCGTTCGCGCCCCAAACCGCCCGAAATCGAGCCCGAGCGCTCGCAGCTTCGGCGTCCCGGCCAAGCGCCTGCAGCCCGGCGGCTAAGCCGAACAGCGCGCGCGGATCGTCGGGAAAAGCGGCCAGCGCGGCTCGATAGCCGGCGACGGCGTCGTCGTAGGCGCGGCCGCGCAACGCGAGTTCGCCGCGAACTTCGAGCGCGGGCAGCAGGGGAAGCAACTCGCCGGAATCGGCGGTGGCCTGTTCGTCGACGGCTTGGTCGAGCCAGCGGCGTGCCTGGTCGCCGTTTCCCTCACGTTCGGCCAGACGCGCGAGAAACAGTTCGGCGAGATACCCGGACGTCGAGATCTTGCGCAGGCGCGTGGCGGCGTCCCGCGCGGTCGCTATTTGCCCCAACGCCAGCGCGGCGCAGCCGCGAACGGCCAGGCCCGCCACGGTGTCGTCGCGCGCGAAACGCAGAGCGTCGGTAAAGCGGCCGAAGCGAAGCGCCGTAAGGCCGTCGTACGGCGTAGCGAAGGCGACGTTCATGCGGCCCGACCACATCCGGGCGGTCGGATAGTCGCCGAGCATCATGGCGGCGGAATAACCGACGTAGGTGTCGTGAAGCAGATACCGGTCGTGCTCGGGGTCGCGATTGCCGATCCGCTCGAGGCGTTCGAACAGGCCGTAGGCGCGTTCGCTGGATGCGAGCGCGGCGGCGTAGTTGCCGGTTTCGATCCAATAGTGCGCGGGCATGTGCGCGAGGTGTTCGG
>DATCGB010000022.1:0-2205 GCA_036509155.1 Candidatus Tumulicola sp.
TAGTACGATGCGGCGTCTCTACATCGCGTTCAACAACCCGAAGATCCCACACGGCGCTCGATAGGGAGTCTGCCTTTTTATTATGCCTTGTACGGCCCCTAAACCCGACCTGACGGCTCGGGAGCAAGCGCACCACCTTTACGAAGCGATACCGCCCGGGCTCTTCCGGGTCGACGACGAGAACGAGCGTATCGCCTGGCGCGTCAGCCCCGAGCCGTTTGCTTTGACCGCCGGCCAACTCGGCGAAATCGAACGTCTCGGCCACGACTTCCTCGTGTTTTACCGCGGCCTCAACAACTTGTATAACCGAAGCGCGCGGGGAACCGCGCCGAGCTTCATCGCCGACTATCTCGATCGCGGTAAGCCCGAACAAATCGTCAAGCTGGCGCGGCAGAATCGTTTCAAGCAAGAGCTTCCCGGAGTCATTCGCCCGGATTTAATTCTCACCGACGACGGCTTCAAGGCGACCGAACTCGACAGCGTGCCCGGCGGAATGGGCTTTCTCGGAGCGATGACGCAGGCGTACTGCCAACTTGGCATCGAGAGCGCCGGCGGCGACGACGGCATTCCAAAAAGCTTCGCCGCGATGCTCCGGCACGCGACGGGCGCGCAGCGCCCGACCGTTGCCATCGTCGTCTCCGACGAGTCCGCCGATTACCGGAACGAAATGGGATGGCTGGCGGCCGCGATGCGCCGGCTCGACGTCGCAAACGCGTGGCTGCGCGCTCCGCACGAGGTGTACTTCACCGAAGAGGGCCTGTTCATCCGGCATGAGGACGGCCGCGAAGAACGGCTCGACGCGATCTATCGGAACTTCGAACTCTTCGACTTACTCAACGTCCCCAAGCAAGAGCTGATGCTCTATGCTGCCCGTCACAACCGCGTGAAGATGACGCCCCCGCCCAAGGCCAACCTTGAGGAAAAACTTGCGTTCGCGCTCTTTCACCACCACGCGCTGGCGCCGTTGTGGCGCGCCGAGCTCGGAAAAGAGCGCTTCGATCGGCTGGCGACGATCTTTCCCAAAACGTGGGTCGTCGATCCGCGTCCGCTTCCCCCGCAAGCGGTCATCGCCGGCTTGGAAGCGGGCGGCGAACCGATTTCAAACTTCCGCAGCCTGATCGACTTAGGCAAGAGCGAGCGCGACTACGTCGTCAAACCCTCGGGCTTCTCGGCACTCGCCTGGGGATCGCGCGGCGTAAAGATCGCCAACGACCTCACGAGAGACGAGTGGACCGAAACGGTCGATACGGCGCTGGCCGCATTCGACACCACGCCGTACGTTCTCCAGCGATTCCACAAAGGCAAACGTCTGAAGCAAACGTACTTCGATCGGGAGAGCGACGAAATTCGCACCTTCGACGGCCGCGTCCGTCTGTGCCCGTATTATTTCGTGACCGGCGATGACGCCGTGCAGCTCGGCGGCATTCTGGCGACCGTCGCGCCGGCCGACAAACGCCTGATTCACGGCATGACCGACGCCGTCATGACGTCGTCGGCGGTCAAGTCCCAGGAGCCGGCAGACTCCTAGCCGTCGCGACCAGTTCGATCAGACGATCGATTTCGCCGGCCGTGTTGTAGCCGTGGGGCGCGACGCGAATGCCGCCCGGTCCGTAGGTCGTTACGACGCCGTTTCTTTGCAGCGCGCGCCCGAGGGTGACGCTGTCCGTGCCGAGCACGTCGAACGTTACGATCCCCGACGACACCCCCGGACCGCGCAGCGAGTGCAGCCGCGCGCCGGCGCGTTGCAGGCCCTCACACAAATGGTCCGATAACGCCAGCACGTGGCGCTCGATGGCGGCCGGGCCGCTGCGTTCGAATAGCTCGATCGCGCTGACCAGCGCGAGCGTACCCACAAAGTTCGGCGTTCCCCCTTCGAAACGGGTTGCGTCGGGCGCGTACGGCTGCTCGTAGTCGTGAAAGTTCCATATATCTTCCATCGAGCGCCAGCCCGGCATCGCCACGGCGAAGCGATCGATCAGGTTCTCGCGGACGTAGAGCAGACCGCTGCCGTGAAGGCCGAGCATCCACTTCCCGGCGCCGGCGTACAACGCGTCGATTCCGGCCGCCCGCACGTCGAGCGGAAACGCTCCGAGACCCTGAATCGCATCGACGCACAGTAGCGCTCCGGCCCCGTGAGCTATTTCGGCCAGCGCGGCGAGGTCGTGCCGGTAACCGTCGGCGTACGACACCCACGACAGCGCCACC
>DATCGB010000023.1:0-4139 GCA_036509155.1 Candidatus Tumulicola sp.
TGATCCTTGAAGCCATGTCCGGGAACGAAACGCCGGATGATCCGGTTGTCGTCGTCGCCTTCACCGCAAATGACGCGCAGCTCGTCGCCGACGACCGTCATGCCCCACGGCTTGCCCGGCGCCCGTTCTTCTTCGACGACCGTCCACTGGTGCGGATCGATCGCATACAATCGACTCGTCTCGATCGAGCCCATCCACAACTTTTCGCCGTCGAACGCAATCGATTGGGGCCGCGGCGCCGGCGACGGAAGCCGCATCGTTTCGGTAACATCGTGCATGCCGGACGCTTTTCGCGGCCGCGACCCGGTTCCTGGCGCTCCCCCGGCGAACGAACCGAACGTATGCTGCTGTTGGGAATCGAGACCTCGTGCGACGATACTGCCGCCGCACTGGTCCGCGACGGGCGCGACGTACTCGCCGGCGTTTCGACCAACCAGGACGCTTTCCACGCCAAGTACGGCGGCATCGTCCCCGAAATCGCGAGCCGCCAGCACGTTGCACTGCTCTCGGCCGCCGTTGAAGACGCCCTCGACCGGGCGGGTCTGGGCTTCGGTCAACTCGACGGCATCGCGGTGACGCGCGGGCCGGGATTGATCGGCAGCCTTGTCGTAGGGGTGGCGGCCGCCAAGGCGCTCGCGTTTGCGCTGGGCAAGCCGCTCTACGGAATCAACCACCTGCACGGGCACATCTTTGCGCCGTTTCTCGACCGGCCGGAGCCGCCGCCCTATCCGTTTCTCGCGTTGCTGGTCTCGGGCGGACACTCGCAGTTGGTCGCGGTCGAATCGGCTACCGGAATGCGCGTCATCGGGCGGACGCGGGATGACGCCGCCGGCGAAGCGTTCGATAAAACCGCGCGGCTTCTCGGATTGCCGTATCCCGGCGGCCCCCAACTCGACCGCCTGGCCCAAAGCGGCGACCCGCGCGCTCACGCCTTTCCGCGACACCGCCCGGCACGAGACTCGCTCGACCTTTCGTTTTCCGGGTTGAAAACGTCGGTCCGCTACTTCCTTGAGTCCGACGCCGGGCGGGACGCCAAACCCGAAGACGTCGCCGCTTCGTTTCAAGCTGCGGTCGTCGACGTGCTGATGGCGCGCGTGCGCTCCGCGTTCGAACGCGGCCGCTATCGGGCGGTCGCGCTTTCCGGCGGCGTCGCGGCCAACTCGGCCCTTCAATCGGCACTGCGCGCGTGGAGCGAGCGCGCCGGCATCGCTGCGTTCGTCCCGCCGCCGCAGTACTGCACCGACAATGCGGCGATGATTGCCGCCGCCGCCTACCATCAAGGCGACGCCGTTCGGGTCGATCCGCTCACCGTCTCCGCCGATGCGAATCTGCCGTTCGAACCGGCCGCCTAACCGCTTCTTCTCCGCCCGTGCGCCGACTCTCGGCAAACTTTTCTTTTCAAATGTAAATCCAAAAGCTCGCGGCATACGTCTACAGCAAAAGACGTTCACGCCGCATCGAGTTTTTGGAGGACGAAAGCCATTCGTTGGTTAGCTTGGTTGGTTTTTGGCGTTGCCTTCTTTCTGCGAGCGGGCGCCGACGCGGGCGCCCATCCGCTCGGTAATTTCACGATAAATCACCTCGCGATTTTGTCGGACGGCGCTCGCGGAATGCACGTCCGTTACGTGCTCGATATCGCCGAAATACCCACGTTTCAAATCATGCACGAGCGGCCTTGGAGCGACGCGCAAATGCACGCATGGGCGAAGAGCGAGGCGCTGCGCGTTACTGGGGGTCTATCGATCCTGGCGAACGGCCAACGCATCGGCCTGACGGCCCAGAGCACGGCGGCCTCAACGCGACCCGGTGCCGGGGGACTGCCGACGCTCTATTGGACCGGCGATTTCGTCGCCGCCGTCCCCGCAAAAGCTTCGATCGTCGTCGACGACGCCGTGTACGCCGATCGCCGCATCGGATGGAAGGACATCGTTCTTCCCGGGCTGACCGACCCGACGAACGCCCTGCGTTCGTACCCAAGCGCGCTGATCGGATCTCCTCGTCATAACGACCGCGCTGCCTTCGATCTAACCGATGGCCGGATGACGCATATCGTCGTGAGCGGCAACGGCGCCGGATCGTGGGGAGCGCCGTCGATCCTGCGTTCTTCGACACTGTCCGACTTGTTTTCGAGCAAATCGCAGACGCCGTTGCTAGTCCTGATCACGGTCCTTACGGCTTTCGGGCTGGGCGCGCTTCACGGCTTGGAACCGGGCCACGGGAAAGCGCTGCTGGCCTTCACCCTGGTCGGGGCGCGTGCGACGTTCAAACAAGCGATCGTTCTAGCGGCGGCCCTGACGTTCGCGCATACCGTCGCGGTCTTGCTTTTGGGACTGGCGCTATTTTTTGCGGCAGGCTTTGCCAGCGAAAGCGTTTTTACGTGGATTACGCTGATTTCGGGAGCCGCCGTCGTCGTCATCGGCGCCCGCAACCTTACGATCGCCATTCCACGTCTTCATTCGTCCTCAGTTCTTCCCGACCACGAGCACGCCGGCGACCACCGGCCCGAACACGCCCACGACCAAACGCACGACCATCCGCACGACCACGCGCACGGTCATTCCCATGCGATTCCGGGCTCCGCGCCGTTGCATTTTCCCAGCGCCGTAATTGCGGCCATGAGTGGGGGGATCGCACCGTGCCCGGCGGCGATCGTGGTCTTGCTGACCGCGTTGCATTTGCATCGAGTGGGTTACGGGCTATTCCTGATCGTCGTCTTCAGCCTCGGGTTGGCCGCGATCCTCGCGGGCCTGGGCATGGCGGTGGTTCGCGGGGCCGCCTGGCTGCAGCGCCGGAGCGGTTTCGCACGGGTCGCCCGCCTCGCGCCTCTCCTTACCGGCGTCGTGATCTCAACGATCGGCGCGATCATGTTGGCGCAGGGTGCCGCCGACCAAGGCCTCAGATTTCCCAGCGCGGCGATCGTCGTTCTCACGCTTTTTGGAATCCTGATCTTCGCGCTCGTTCCGCGTCATCGGCAGGCGAAACTGCAGACCGCATGACGTCCTATCGCTCGCCGCGGTCGAATAACCGCATGCAACCCCAACAGGAGCTTATATGAGACCGCTTCGTTCTATCGTACCGGTGATCGCAGTCTTTCTGCTCGCTTTCTCGGTTTCGCTCTACAGCTTCAGAGCGGCACGAGGATCCGACCACCAAGACTCGCCGACCGTCGTTTCCAATCCGCTGGCCGACGTTACCGACGTCTTTGCCTTCCCCGACCCGCACGACGCCTCGAGGGTCGCGCTCGTCATGAACGTGCGGCCGCTCATCCCAACCGGAATGGCGGCCGGGATAGCGCTCGATCCAAACGTGCTCTATCAGTTCAAAGTAGCGAACCAAGGCGTCGCAACTGGAACCTTCACCGAGAACAGCGTTATCCAGTTCACCGCCGATTCGACCGGAACCGGCCAGAAGATCTCGCTGTATGGTCCGGCCAAACCTCACCAGGTAGGCACCAAGAACACGACGGTCGTCAAAACCGGCGAATTCGCCTTTGGTAAAGTCGCTTCGCTAAACCACGGACAGATAAAAGTGTTCGTCGGCCCACGCCGCGATCCGTTCTTCTTCGACTTGGCGCAGTTCTTTAAGATCGTTCCGGATCGCAACTATGCCAACCAGCCCAATCCGCCGCCGCCGACCGCGACGTCGTTCCGCTTTGCGTCGCCCTCGCAGCCGATCGTGCTCAACGGCGTGAGCTATGGAACCGCCGGTTCCAACGGCTGCGTGATTTCACAGCCGCAAGATTTACTGCTGCCCTACAACCTGATCTCGATCGTCATCTCGATGCCGAAATCGATGCTCGCACCTCCGGGCGGCAAGCCGGGCGTGATCGGGCTTTGGGCCACTACTGCGACGCCCGACGGCCAAGCGGAATAGGAGAACGAATCACAATGACGACTCGATATACCATCGCGCTCGGCGCGGCCGCAATCGTCGGCATTCTCATCGCCGGCTGCACGAGTTCCACGGCCTTCAATCCCGCTCCGGCGCCCTCGGGCAATCCGGGACCGCCCCCCGCCACGACGACCTACAAGCAAATCGAGCTCTTGTCGCGCCCGGCCGTGAAAGAGGCGTTCGAAGCCTTTGCCAGTCACGACGCGACCAATCGATCCGAACCGTACAACGACCCGACGCTCAAAGCG
>DATCGB010000024.1:0-4041 GCA_036509155.1 Candidatus Tumulicola sp.
CGGCATCGACCCCTACGCGGCCGCGGATCGCGTGCTGGCGACGTTTGGCGTACCCGGAGCGGAGGACGCCGGAGGCGACGACGAGCCGTCTCCGGCGGCGCGACCGCGGGCCAGCGTCAAGGGTTTAAGGTAAAACCGGAAGACGTTTGGGGAGAATCGGGCGGTTCCGTCGAAGCGCCCGATTCGGTGACGAGCGAACCTCCAGGAGAAGAGGACAGTCAATTTGGCCAAGATGATCGAGCGCCCCAGCGGATTGGGCGCGCCGGCGACCCCCGAGTTCGAGGAACAAAAGCAGCGCTGGGAGCGCGCCTCGGCACACGGCAAGCCGCGCAAGGGACCGGGCTCCGGCGCGGTCGATCGCACGATTTCCGACGTTCCGCTCAAAACTGCGTACGGCCCCGACGACGTGGCCCATCTAGATTTGGCACGCGATCTGGCGTGGCCCGGTGAGTACCCCTATACGCGCGGCATCCACCCCAACGGGTATCGCGACCGTCTCTGGACGATGCGTCAGTTCGCCGGATTCGGCACGGCCAAGCAGACGAACGAGCGCTATCATTTCCTACTCGAACAGGGGCAGCACGGGCTGTCGGTTGCGTTCGACATGCCGACGCTGATGGGCTACGACTCCGACGCGCCCCAGGCGCGCGGCGAGGTCGGCAAGTGCGGTGTGGCGATCGATTCGCTGGCCGACATGGAAGTGCTCTTCGAGGGCATCGACATGGCCGACATTACGACGTCGATGACGATCAACGGGCCGGCCGCCATCGCCGTCGCTGCGTACGTTGCGGCCGCCGAAAAGAAGGGCATTTCGCGCGCCCAACTCGGCGGCACGATTCAAGCCGACATTCTCAAGGAATACATCGCGCAGAAGGAATGGATTTTCCCGCCCCGTCCGCACATGCGCATCATCGTCGACATGATCGAGTTCTGCACGCGCGAGATGCCGAAGTGGAATACGATATCGATTTCCGGTTACCATATACGAGAAGCCGGATCGACGGCCGCCCAGGAGTTGGCGTTCACTTTGGCCGACGGCTTTGCGTACGTCGAAGCGTGCGTGGCCGCCGGCATGGACGTCGATTCGTTCGCGCC
The DNA here is from genome assembly GCA_036509155.1 of Candidatus Tumulicola sp. Lineage (GTDB taxonomy): Bacteria > Vulcanimicrobiota > Vulcanimicrobiia > Vulcanimicrobiales > Vulcanimicrobiaceae > Tumulicola. The sequence goes on from DATCGB010000024.1 coordinate 1,096, forward strand.
GCGACTTTCGTATTTCTTCAACTCGCACCTCGACTTCTTCGAAGAGATCGCGAAGTTCCGCGCGGCTCGCCGTATCTACGCGCGCCACATGCGCGAGAAATACGGCGCCAAAAATCCGAAGTCGTGGCAGCTGAGGTTTCATACGCAGACCGCCGGATGCAGTGCGACCGCCCAGCAGCCCGAAAACAACATCGTTCGCGTGGCGTTTGAGGCGATGGCGGCGGTGCTCGGGGGAACCCAATCGCTGCATACCAACTCGATGGACGAAGTGCTTGCATTGCCGACCGAAAAATCCGTCGAGATCGCCTTGCGGACGCAGCAAGTGCTCGCCTACGAAACGAACGTTACGAACGTCGTCGATCCCCTCGGCGGCTCGTATTTCGTCGAGGCCCTTACCGACGAGATGGAACGTCAGGCCGAAGCGTATTTCGCGCAGATCGCCGAGTACGGCGGCGTCGTCGAGGCGATCGAGGCGGGATTCTTTCAAAAAGAGATCGCCGAGGCGAGTTACCGCTATCAGCGCTCCATCGAAAGCAAAGATCGCGTGATCGTGGGCGTCAACGGGTTCGTCCGGGAGGGCGAGCGAGTCGAGATGGATCTGCTGAAGATCACCGAGGAAATGGAACGCGATCAGGCGCAATCGGTGCGGGACGTGCGCGCCGGCCGCGACGGCGCGGCCGTGCAATCCGCGTTGGAGCGTCTCGGTCGTGCGTGTCGCGACCCGAAGGACAACCTGATGCCGCACCTGATCGATTGCGTCAACGCGTATTGTACCGAAGGCGAGATCGTCGAGGCGATGGTCGAGGTCTACGGCCGCTACACCGAGCGGTCGGCGTTCTAAGGAGTGGGATTCTTATGCGCCTCATAACCGACCTCGAGCGCCACCGAGTTCGCCGCACGCTTTCGGAGGTCAGACGCAAGCTCGAAGAAGCGCTGCGTTTGAGCCGATCGTTGAACGAGAGGAATCATGAGCAGCCGACCACTTCGAATCGTCATCGCTAAGGCCGGCCTGGACGGTCACGACCGCGGCGCGAAGGTCATCGCGCGAGCCCTTCGCGACGCGGGGATGGAAGTGATCTACACGGGACTCTTTCAAGCTCCCGAACAGATCGTGCAGACCGCGATTCAAGAGGACGCCGACGGCATCGGCTTGTCGATCCTTTCGGGCGCCCACATGACGCTCTTCCCGCTGGTCGTCGAACAGCTAAAGGCGCAAGAGGCCGGCGATATCGTCTTTTTCGGCGGGGGAACGATTCCGCCCGAAGACGCGCAAGCGCTGAAAAACGCCGGCGTTCGCGAAATTTTTACGCCCGGGGCACCGCTCCAGGATATCGTCGATTTCGTCAATCGCGAATGCGGCAAACGCCGCGAACTCGTCGGATAGGTGATCCGCACTCGCGTCGCTCCTTCGCCGACCGGCGACCCGCACGTCGGAACGGCGTACACCGCGTTGGTGAACTACTGCTTTGCCAAGAAACACGGCGGGCAGTTCGTCTTGCGCGTCGAGGACACCGATCGCGCCCGCAGTACGACCGAAAGCGAGACCGTGATTCTCGAAGCGTTGCGTTGGTGCGGTCTTACGTGGGACGAAGGCCCCGACGTCGGCGGCCCGCACGCCCCGTACCGTCAGAGCGAGCGATCGGCGATCTATCGCCGGTACGTCGACGAGCTGGTCGCGGCGGGTCGCGCGTTTAAATGCTTCTGCACGCCCGAGCGCCTCGATGAAATGCGCGTGGCGCAGCGCGCCGCCCGTCAGCCATCGCGTTACGACGGTCTCTGCCTGACGTACGGCGATGCGGAAGTCGCGCGGCGCGAAGCCGCCGGCGAACCGTTCGTGATTCGATTGAAAGTGCCCGACGAGGGCACGTGCGTAGTCGAGGATGGACGTCGCGGCAAAATCGAGTTCGAGTGGAAGAGCGTCGACATGCAGGTATTGATGAAGTCCGACGGTCTGCCGACCTACCATCTGGCCAACGTCGTCGACGATCATCTCATGGAGATCACTCACGTCTTTCGCGGCGAGGAGTGGGTTTCGAGCGCGCCCAAGCACGTGCTGCTGTATTCCTATTTCGGCTGGGAGCCGCCCAAGCTGATTCACCTGCCGCTGCTGCGCAATCCCGACAAGAGCAAGCTGAGCAAACGGAAAAATCCGACCGGCATTCGCTTCTACGAGGCCATGGGCTATCTGCCCGAAGCGCTGATTAACTTTCTCGGTCTGCTCGCGAACGCGGCCCGCCCGGGCGAAGCCGAACTGATGGATCTGCCCGCGCTGGTCGACCGCTTCGAGGTCGAAAACGTTCCGATCGGCGGACCCGTTTTCGACGTCGCCAAGCTGGACTGGCTCAACGGCCGCTACCTTCGCGAGCGCCTCGCGCCGACGGCCTTCCTGGCGCGCGTGCGCGAGTGGGCCGGGTCGCCCGAACGGTTGACGCGCATCGCCACGCTCGCGCAGCCGCGCATCGAGCGGTTGAGCGATCTCGGGCTGCTGTTGGCGTTTTTGTTTGCGGGACGCTTGCCGCTGAGCGTCGAGGACTTGCGCAGCGGAAAGCTCGACGACGATGCCGTGCGACAAGCCCTCGCGCTGGCACTGTCCGAACTCGACGCGTTGCCCGCTTGGGACGTCGCGGGCATCGAAGCCACGGTGAAGCGTATCGCCGATACGTTGGGTAAGAAAACTCGCGACGTGGCGCGGCCGTTCTACGTTGCGATAACCGGGAGCTCGACGTCGATCCCGCTGTACGATTCGATGGAACTGCTGGGACGCGACGTCGTGCGCGAGCGCCTCCGCAACGCGCTCGATCTGCTCGGAACGCCGGACAAATGATTCGAGCGATCGTCTTGGCGGCCGGTAAGGGAACGCGGATGAAGAGCGCGCGCCCCAAAGTGCTGCACGAACTTTGCGGGCGGCCGATGCTTTGGTACGTGGTGTACGCGCTGCGGGCGGCC
>DATCGB010000025.1:0-11911 GCA_036509155.1 Candidatus Tumulicola sp.
CTGTATTGGCTGCCGCGTTTGATCGACAAAGCGAGGGCGGCGATGGCCGGACGTCTCGGTACGTACTTGTTCGGTCAGAGCCCGATCGATCGCGGCTTGCTCGGCGCCTTGGGGTTGAGCCATCGGGAGTTTGCAGCGATCGTAAAGAATGCGCGCGACGACGACGCGGTTTTAGCGGCGCTCGCTGCGCGCGATCCCGCCGCCCTCGGTCGTGCCCGCGCCTGGAGCGACCGGCTATCCGCGACGCATCGACCGTTCTTGTGGATCCTCGACGTCGACGACGGGTATCGCGCCACGCCGCTGCGCGCTCCAATCGCGGCGATGGCCGATGCCGTTTCGCGCGCCGCCAAGCGCCTGTGGCCCTCGAGCGCGGCCCAGCGCGCGAAGGACGAGTTACCGGAATGAGACCCGGCGGCACCGACCCGTGGCGCTGGATGACCGACCGCCGCATCACGTTCGCACTCAAACTGCTCATGGTCGTCGTTCTGGCGTGTTACGCCGCGCAGTTCGTGCTGGGATTTCTCGAGCAGATTCGCGCCGTCGTCTACATTTTGATCGGCACGATCTTTTTCGCGTACCTCATCTACCCGGCCGTGCACCGGCTGCGCCGCCGGATGCCGCTGGGAGTGGCGATTCTCGTTACGTATGCCGCGCTCGTGGTCTTGCTCTTGGTGCTCGGATGGTTCATCGTCCCGCGCGTCACCGAAGATGTTGGAACGTTCGTGCAGCAATATCCGGATCTCGTGACGCGCGTGAATGACATCATCTACAACCCCAACGACGCGCTGACTTCCCGATTGCCGGTCTGGATGCGCGACGAAATCGCGCGCATCCCCACCGAGGTCGGAACGTGGGTAAAGACGCGCGGCGTCGAGAGCGTCGGCCAAGTGGTGCTCGTCTTGGCGGGCGGGTTCGCCGCCGTAGCCACGTTCGTCATCATCCCGCTAATGACCGCGTACCTGTTGCTCGACCTCGAGAATCTCCGCGACGGCTTAGCTTCGGTCGTTCCCGACCGCCGCTGGCGGGCGGTGCTCAAACTGCTCGCCGACGTCGACGCCGTGGTCGGCGGGTTCATCCGCGGACAACTGCTGGTCGCACTGTCGGTCGGAGTGCTCATCACCATTGCGTTGCTCGTTCTGCACGTGCGGTACGCGTTTTTCTTCGGTCTACTGGCGGCGGTCGGCGATTTGGTTCCGTACGTCGGCGCCATCCTCGCATTTCTCCCCGCGTTCGCGGTAGCGTGGTTCGGGAACGGCATCGTGAACGCACTGTTGGTGTTGGGCGCGTTCGTGCTCATCTTCGAAGCCGAAGGACATCTGCTGGCCCCGAACATCGTCAGCAAGACGGTCAGCCTGAGTCCGTTCGTCGTGTTGCTCGCGCTTCTGATCGGCGGCGATTTGGGCGGCATTTTCGGACTGCTGGTAGCCATTCCGGTGGCCGGCATCCTGCGGGTAATCGCGCTGCGGGTCTTTCGGCCGCGGTCCGCGAACGAGCCGACACCGTGAACCAGACCCGGGTCGTGCCCAAGCGCGTGGACATCGTCGGCGTGCCGATGGATTTGGGAGCCAGCCGGCGGGGCGTCGACATGGGTCCGTCGGCGGTTCGTTACGCGAAACTGCATCAGAAACTCGAGCGCCTCGGCATCGAGTCGATCGTCGACCATGGCAACCTGCAGGTTCCGATCCGCGAGTCGGCCGCGCTCGAGGACTCGTCCGCAAAGTATTTGCGCGTTATCCAAGACGTCTGCGCGCAGCTTTCGACCGTGGTCGAGACGGCCGTGCGCGACGGTGGGACGCCGGTCGTCCTGGGCGGCGACCACTCCATCGCGATGGGGACGCTCGCCGGTTTGGGACGCGCGTACGGAAAACCGCCGGGCCTCGTTTGGATCGACGCGCACGCCGATATCAACAGTCCGCAGAGTTCGGCATCCGGAAACGTTCACGGAATGCCGTTGTGGTTCGCGCTGCAAAATGGTTTTGCGGAGGCGGCGCATACCGTGCAGGTCGGACTGCGCGACGTAGATCCGGGCGAGAAACGCATGCTGCGCGAACTGGGCGTCAAAGCGTTTTCGATGACCGACGTCGACAAGCTCGGCATGGTACACGTGATGGAGCGAGCGACGGCCATCGCCGGCGGCGACGGACGGCCGATACACGTGTCGTTCGATATGGACGGCATCGACCCGAGCGAAGCGCCCGGAACCGGAACGCCGGTCAAAGGCGGCTTAAGCTACCGCGAAGCCCACCTCCTGATGGAAATGCTCCACGAAAGCGGTCGATTGGGTTCGATCGAAATGGTCGAAATCAATCCGATATTGGATCAACGCAATCAAACCGCTATCCTGGCCGTCGACCTGATTTGCTCGGGACTAGGGAAGTCGATTCTTTAGCAGATTCAACTAGGAGCGCTTAGAGGCGAATCGTCGCGCGTCCTTCGCAGGAAATTCCGCCGCCGCAAACCGCCGGATCCCAGCTGGCGTCCGCCAAAAGCGATTCGATGCGCGTTTCGGTTTGCGAATCGACGTCCGGCTGAAACGCCACGGTTTTGGTTCGTCCGTTTTCGCCGACCGTCACCACCAGGGTTACGTGAACGCCCAGGGCGCCAAGCTGCTTGCGGATGCCCGGATCGAGGACGGGGTCGGGCTGCTGCGCCCCAAACGGCATGTAGCCGCCGGTGTCGCGGCCGACCGTACTGGCCACCGCGCGGGCAACCGGCGGGGTGCTGGCTTGCGGCGCAGCCTCCACGTGGGCGCGTCCGTCGCCGGCCCGCGACGCGGCCGCCACGACCGGCGCGGACGATAGTTTGGACTCGGTCGTGGCCGGCGGGGGTGAGGACACCCGGTGCGGCGTCGTGTGGGCGAGTTCGACGCGGCTGGCGACCGTGAGGTCGGGGGTGCGGCTGCGGCGCGGGGCTTGCGCCTGCGGCTGCGGGCGCGGCCGCCGGTGCGGCTCGATTTCGATGTGGGCGACCCGCGTGAAGGTGATCACCTCGACCGATGCGCCGGACGTGGCCGTCCAAGCGAGCGCCGGGATGAGCAAAACGACGAGCGCGTGAAAACCCAACGAGACGACGGTAGCTCGTCCCATCAGTCCACGCGAAGCGTCCTGGGTTGCCGCGATCATGATTCCTCCGGACCGTTCCTTCGCGTTCAACGCGCAACCGCCCCGGCCCGTGACCCGATTAGAGGCGGCATGATCGATACGAACGTCGTCCTGTACCAGGCCGAGTGGTGCCCCTACTGCGCCCGCGTGCGGAACGTCATGACCGACCTGCTGCTCGACTACAAGCTCGTGAACGTTCCCGAAGACCACGCCGGACGCACCAACGTCAAAGAGGTCTTCGGCGTAACCGGCATCCCTTCGATGACCGACGGCGACGTCAAGATCGCCGACGACGACGACGCGATTATCGCTTACCTAAAGAAGAAGTACGCCAAGAAATAGCGCGCGCAAAGCGGCGCGAGCGTTCGCCGGACCTGTTAAAGTTCGGCGCCCCAGGCGTCCCAGTTGGGGACGCGGGCTCGTGCGAAGAGTTCGATGCGCGGGCGGTCGCCGCAGAGGTGTTCGATGTGCTCGCGAAAGATCGCCGGTTTTTCGCTGTGCGCGCCGCGCGGCGCGAGAACGACTTGCGACTGCGCGAGATCGAGAATCGGGAACGGCCGTCCGGTCGGTATCGTCGTCGCGACCAGCAGCAGTTCGGTCGTCGGTTTGGTGAACGTCGGCAGCACGCCTTGACCTGAGATGATCTCGCCGCGTTTGTTGACTTTTACCCACACGTAGGCGACCCCGCGGTAATGTAATCCCCACGCCTCGATCAGCTGGATTGCGAACTGCAGCCGGGGACACGTCGCCCACACGAACGCGGCCGCGCGCTTGTTGAGAATTCGGCGGACGTCGACGGCCGCCAACTCCTCGAGCGACATCAGCGGGTAGTGCTTGGCGGCGGCCGCGTCCTTAATCGGGCTCCCGTAGTAATACCACGGCGGATCGACGTAGGCGATGTCGTAACGCGCGTCCGGCAGCGGCGGCAGCACGACGTGGGGTTTGGCTTGGGAGCGTTTGCTCAAGCGGCGCAGATGCTCGACGTTTTTAGGCGAATGCGACCGCATCGTTTACGACGCTCGCGCGATCCAGGCCGCGAGCGATCCCGCGACCAACGCTCCGCCGAGCGTGGCGGCCAGGTTGATCGCATCGTTTTCCAACCACTCGAGGCCGCGTCGCAAGACGGTCGAAGTCCCGCATCGATGCGGATTGGTTTCGCATTCGCGCGCGCACCCCGGACACCACCGCAACGCTTGCAGGCTCGCACCCAAAAACGAGTCGACGAACGCGCCGGCGACGCCGCCGGCGGCGACCGGCCAAAATGCGCCGACGCCGGCAAGCGCGCCAACCAGCGCGACGCAGCCGGCGCCGGCGAGTGTTGCGAGCGTTCCGACGAGCGTAATGCCGCCCGACAGCCCGGCGGCGACCGGGCGCAACGTGACGATCGAGCGCGGCACCGCCCGCGACAGCGTGCCGATCTCGGTGCCCCACGTGTCGGCCGATGCGGCGGCAAACGCGCCCGCAAACGCAGCCGTAAAGGTTGCGCCGCCGCGCAGCGCTAGCAGCGTGCACAGCGCCGCGACGCCGCCGTTCGCGAGCACTTGCCGCGCGTCGCGCGGTCCGATCTTCCCGGCGTCGGTCAGCTCTCGCTTGCGCGTTCGGCCGATCCGCGAGAGCAGCGTCGAAGGGATGAAAAAGGCAAACAGTACGAGCGCTCCGCGCCATCCGCCCGCGCCAAACACGATCGTTCCGACGGCAAACGCCGCCGCGGCCCCGCCGGCGGTGAGTGCGCGGGTGCGATACGCCAGCGTCGCTACGATCGCGGCGCATACCGCGCCGATGACGACGCCGATCACGATCGCGCGCGCAAGAACGCCTCGAGCGCTTCGAGCAAGCCGCCGGTGGTGTAGGTGTCGGCGACGACGTCGGCGGGCAGACCGGCTTCGCGGGCGGCTTGGGCGGCGATCGGGCCGATGCAGGCGATGGTTTTACCGCGGACGGCGGCGCCGGCCGGCCGTTCGCCGCCAAGCATCGCAGCGAACGCCCGCACGGACCCGGCGCTGGTAAACGTCACGACGTCGGCCCGCGCGACTTTCTCTGCGAAACCCGCGTCGCGGACGTCCGTCGTCCGGTACGCCGCGACGATCTCCGGCTGCAGGCCGGCGTCGGCCAGCATCCGCGGGAATGCGTCGCGCGCCTCCTGGGCGCGGAAGATCAACACGCGGTCGCGCGGGTTGGCGGCATCGATGAGCGCGCGTGCGATCGCTTCGCCGACGAACTCCGCGGGTCGAACGTCGGCTTGAATTCCGTAATGCGCGAGGCGCGCCTGGGTTTTCGGTCCGATGGCCGCAACCTTGACGGATCCGAGATGCCGCGCGTCGGCGCCGATTGCCGCAAGCCGTTCGAAGAATGCGTCGACGCCGTGACGCGACGTGAGCGCGAGCCATTGGTAGCTCCGCACGTCGTCCACGGCGCGATGCGCCGCGGCAACGTCCTGTGGAGGAGCGATAGCTAGCACCGGCGCGACGATCGGCTCTGCCCCGCGCGAGAGCAGCGCGCGGGCGAACTCCTCGGCTCGACCGGCGGGGCGCGTTACCAGCACGCGTTTACCGAACAGCGGCAAGTCGTCGAACCAGCGGATGCGATCGCGCAAACGCACGACCTCCCCGATCACCACGACCGCCGGCGCACCAACCCCGGCGCGCTCGACGTCGCCGGCGATCGTCGCGAGCGTGCCGACGACGGTTCGCTGGGTCGGGCGCGTTCCGTCCTGCACCACGGCGGCCGGAGTCGACGCCGGCAGGCCGTGGGTTACCAGGCGGCGCGCGATTTCGGCGAGGTTGCCGGTCGCCATCAGAAAGACGAGCGTTCGATGCGGATCGGCGAGCTTGTCCCAGTCGAGCGTCGACTCGAGTTTCGCCGGGTCTTCGTGACCGGTCGCCACCGTGAAGGCGGGGTTGTGCTCGCGATGCGTCAGCGGGATTCCGGCATACGCCGGCGCCGCAATCGCCGAACTGATGCCCGGAACGACCTCGAATCCGATGCCGGCCGCGCGCAGCGCCAGCGCTTCTTCGGCACCGCGTCCGAACACGAACGGATCGCCGCCCTTCAAGCGCACGACGTTTTTGCACTCCGCGGCTTTGCGCACCATGAGTGCTTCGATGTCGGCCTGCGCCATCGCGTGATCGCCGCCGCGCTTGCCGACGAAGATGCGCTCGCACGTTGCCGGTGCGAGTGCGACGATCGCGTCGCCGGCCAGCGCGTCGTAGAGCAGAACGTCGGCTTCGGCCAGGAGTTCGGCCGCGCGTAACGTCAACAGGCCCGGATCGCCCGGGCCTGCGCCGACCAACGAAACTCGCGCCCGGCCGCTACTCGTCGACATCGGCGACGACCGCTTGCGGAACCAGGTTCGCAATGTGATCGGCGAGGTCGAGTTCGAAAAGTTCGTCGAGCACGCGCGCGTGCGACAACGCCTCGGCGTGATTGATCGCCGCCTTCTCGCGAATCTTCAAAATGACCGAGTGCAGCAGCTTCGAAACGATCGTCATGGTGAGCCCGGTAACGAGCAGCTTTTCCCGTTCGGTCAGATCGGGGCAGCGAGCGAACAGCCGTTCCAGTTCGGCCGTCCGAATCGCTTCGGCTTTTTGCGTCAGCGTCGCGATGACCGGCACGGCGATGCGAGCCTGGTACCACTGGCCGAAGCGAGAAATGCACTCGTCGATGATCTCTTCGACTTCGGGAATCGCGTCGCGACGGACTTCGAGCTTCTCGTCGACGACCGACCGCAGGCCGTCGATGTCGACGAGCGTCACGTTTGGAATATCCGCGATGGCCGGGTCGGCGTCGCGCGGTACCGCGATATCGACCACGAACATCGAGCGTTCGGGTCGCCGCGCCATCGCGTCGCCCACCCGCTGCGGATTGAGAATAAAGTGCGAAGCGCCGGTCGACGTGACCACCAAATCGGCGGCGGCCAGCGCGTCGACGAGTCCCGGGATGTCGGTCGCTTCGCCGAACCCCGCTTCGGCGATCAGCTCGCGGGCGCGCGCGATCGTCCGGTTGGTGACGGTCACGTTGGCGGCGCCTTCTTGGCGCAGGCGCCGGACGGCGGTGCGCCCCATCTTGCCGGCGCCGATCACGACGATCGACTTGCCTTCGAGCGTGCCCAGGCGGGCTTTGGCCGCTTCGACCGCGGCGGTAGCGACGGAGCTGGACTCGTCGCCGATGCGGGTCTGCGCGCGCGCGGTTTTCCCGGCGCGCAGCGCATCGCGGAACAAACGGTGGAGAATTTTCCCGAGCGATTGCGCGTGCTGCGCCTGGACGTAGGCGTCCTTGACTTGTCCGAGGATCTCGGCTTCGCCGACGAGCATCGAATCGAGTCCGGTCGATACCCGGAAGAGATGATCGATCGCTTGACGGCCCAGCAGCGTGTAGAGAAACGACTCGATGTCGTATCCAGTGGTCGCGTGCCGGAAGTTCGTCAGAAACGATTTGATCTGCGCGACGCCGGCTTCGTAATCGTCGAGTTCGGCGTAAATTTCCAGCCGGCCGCAGGTCTGCAGCATGGCGGCTTCGCGCACTGCCGGATAGTCGCGCAGCGCGACCAGCGCTTCGCCCATGCGCGAAGGCGGAAACGCGTGACGTTCGCGCACGTCGACCGGCGCGGTATGATGCGAGAGCCCGACGCAGACGATCGGCATTACGCGCGGCCGCCTGCGAGGAGGTCCTGGGTCAGGCGATGCGTGAGAATCGACAGTTCGCCGGCCAAATCGATGTTGCGCACGATCGCGGGCGGCCGCACGTCGAGCGCGACCGGCGCAAAGTTGAGAAGCGCGCGCACTCCCAAACCGGCGAGCCGCTGCGCGATCGGCTGCGCGGCGTCGGCCGGAACCGCGATGACGGCGACGTTACAGCCCGTTTCGGCCAGGACGCAATCGATGTCGGCAACGTCGCGAACGGCGATTCCCTGCCAGCTCTGACCGATCACTGCGGGCGACCGGTCGAAGATCGCGGCGACGCCGAATCGCGCTTCGCGAGCCGCGATGAACGACGCGAAAGCGTGGCCCAGATATCCGAACCCGACGATCGCGATGCGCCAGTCATGGTCCAATCCTAGGACCGACGCAAGCTGCTCCACTAGCGGATTAATCGCATACCCTTGGCCGCGCCGGCCGAACGGGCCCAGCGCCGAGAGATCTTTGCGGATCTGCGTACTGGCGATCGTGTGCCCCAACAGGGCCGCCAGCCCGTGCGACGTAACCGTCGTCTTGCCGGCTTGGCCCGCCTGGCGCAGCGCGCGATGGTAGGCGTATAGACGGGGAATCGAGACCTCCACGAGCGACGCGGACGGACCCGGATCGATCATCGGGGCACCAGAATCTGGTCGAGCGCCGAATCGGCCGCAGCAAGCGTTTGCTCGATGTTTCGGGTGGTGTGCGCGGTCGAAACGAAGCCGGCTTCGAACTGCGAGGGCGCGAGATAGACGCCGCGATCCAGCATGACGCCGAAGTACTTCGCGAACAGGTCGGTATCCGACTTCAGGGCGCTTTCCAAGTCGGTAACCGGTCCGGCCGTGAAGAACGTCGAGAACATCGACCCGGCGTTGGTGGAGTAATGCGCGATGCCGTGCTTGTTCATGACTTCGTGCAAGCCCTCGACCAGCAACCGCGTAAGGACTTCCAGCCGGTCGTAGAGCGTGGCGTCGTCGCGCACGATCTTCAGCGTCGCAATCCCCGCCGCCATCGCCACCGGATTGCCCGAAAGCGTGCCGGCTTGATAGACCGGCCCGTCGGGCGAAAGGTAGGCCATCACGTCGGCGCGGCCGCCGAACGCTCCGACCGGCAAGCCGCCGCCGATCACTTTGCCCAGCGTCGTCAGGTCGGGTGCGACACCCTCGCGCTCCTGCGCGCCGCCGCGCGCGACCCGAAAACCGGTCATCACTTCGTCGAAGATCAGCAGCGCGCCGTGTTCGGTGCACAGCTCGCGCAAGCGCCGCAGGTAGCCTTCGTGCGGGAGAATCAGCCCCATGTTGCCGGGATACGGCTCGACGATCGCCGCCGCAATCGCCCCCGGGTTGGCTTCGAAGGCTCGTTCGACGGCCGGCGCGTCGTTAAAGGGCAGCACGATCGTATCGCGCGCGGTTCCTTCGGTGACGCCCGGCGAGTTGGGGACGCCGTTGGTCAGCGCTCCCGAACCGGCCGCGATCAGGAAGGCGTCGGCGTGGCCGTGATAGCAGCCCGCAAATTTGATGATTTTGGAACGGTGCGTGAAGCCGCGCGCCAGCCGGACGGCGCTCATCGCCGCTTCGGTACCGCTCGAAACGAACCGCACGCGCTCGATCGAAGCAACCATCGACACGATGAGTTCGGCAAGTTCGCTCTCGGATTCGGTCGGCGTTCCAAACGAAATTCCGCGCGCGGCCGCGGCGGCGATTGCCTTGACGACGGCGGGATGCGCGTGGCCGAGCATCAACGGCCCCCACGAAAGAACGTAGTCGATGTATTCGTGGTCGTCGAGATCGTGCAGCATCGCGCCCGATCCGCCTTTGGCGAACACCGGCGATAAGCCGACCGCTTTGAAGGCCCGTACCGGCGAGTTGACGCCGCCGGGAATCACGCGCTTGGCGCGGGCAAATGCGGCAATCGAACGCTCGTAGCTCAATGACTCATCCTCGCGGCGTGGCGTAAATCTTCGGGAGTGTTGACGTTGACGAAATACGATGGTGAAACGGAAACGCGGCGGGCTTTCGTCCGTTCGATCAACCCGTGCATCGACTCGTTGCCGCGCTCGATCGTCGCCGCCCCCTCGCGCAGCACGGCCGCGCGCAGGTATAGCGCCGCCAGCGGTTCGATCCGGCCGTCGTGCTCGGGAACGACCGCTTCGTCGCCCGCCTGCCACGCGGCGTTTACCGCTTCGAGCAGGCGGCGATCGACGCGCGGCTCGTCGGCCGCCAGCGCGAACGCGCGCTCGTCCGCAATCATCGCGCAAGCCGAGAGAAAGGCGCGCAGGGGGCCGGCGCCGGGCCAGCGATCGGTCAGTACGGGCGCGTCGATCCGAGCGGCCAACTCGACGGCGATCGAGCCGTTGCCGGCAAGATACACGGGCCAGCCGGTCGCGCGCGCGTTGCGATACGTGCGCAGCAGCATCGGCTCGCCGTCGATCGTTCGTTCCAGCTTACCCGGAAAGCGGGTAGCCCGGCCGCCGGCTAAGATGACGATCGCCGGGGCGGCGAGGCGCGCGCTCATTTCGATCCCATATGCGCGCGCACGCGGGCGGCGTATTCTTTGGCAAAGTAGGTGATGACGATATCCGCGCCGGCGCGCACGAACGACGTCAGTACTTCGTCGACGGCGCGGTCGCCGTCGAGCCAGCCGTTCGCGATCGCCGCCTTGAGCATGGCGTATTCGCCGCTGACGTTATAGACCGCGATCGGGACGTCGAACGCGTCGCGGGCCGCGCGCACGATGTCGAGGTACGGCAGTCCGGGCTTGACCATCACGATGTCGGCGCCTTCTTCGATGTCGAGCGCGATCTCGCGCAGCGCTTCGCGCGCGTTGGGCGGATCCATCTGATACGTGCGGCGGTCGCCGGATTGCGGCGCCGATCCGGCGGCTTCGCGAAACGGACCATAAAATGCCGACGCGTACTTCGCGCTGTATGCCATGATCGCCACGCCGGTATGGCCGCGTGCGTCGAGCGCGCTGCGAATCGCCGCGACCCGGCCGTCCATCATGTCGGAAGGCGCGATGACGTCGATGCCGGCGGCAGCGTACGTCACCGCGGTCCGCGCCAGAAGTTCGACGGTCGCGTCGTTGTCCACGTCGCCCCGCGCGTCGAGGATGCCGCACTGCCCGTGATCGGTGTATTCGCAGTTGCAGAGGTCGGCGATCAGCAGCATCTCCGGCACGGCCGCGCGGATCGCACGGGCGGTTGCGTGCACTATCCCGTCGGGATCGTAGTTGCTCGAAGCGACCGCATCTTTGTGCGCCGGGATGCCGAAGAGCAAGACGCTGCCGATGCCTAGGGCGAAAAGTTCGCGCGCTTCGGCAACCGCGCCGTCGACCGTCAGCCGGGCGATTCCGGGCATCGACCCAATCGGTCCCGCGTCCGCGACTCGTTCGGCCACGAACAGCGGCGCGACAAGCTGGTCGACGACGACGCGGTGCTCGCGCACGAGGGCGCGTACGATCGCGCCGCGCCGGAGGCGGCGCGGCCGGATGGCGGTTAAGGACACGCGCTCAGCCGTTCCCGGACGAGGCCCACGAAGGCTGCGACCGAGGCGTCCGCGGAAATTGCGTCGGGTTCGAAACCCGCCGCCCGCGCGGCTTGCCCGGATGCCGGGCCCATGGCTGCGACCAGCGGCCGGCGTTCGAGGCCGCGCAGGCGCGCCAGATACGTCGCGGCCGCGGCGACCGCGCCGCTCGACGGAAAGAGCAGCATATCCGGGACCCGTTCGGCGGGGTCGGGGCCGTCGTCCCCTGCCCGCAACTCGATCACCTCGATTCCCGCCGCCCGCAGGGCCGCGCCGATCGCGCTGGCGCGCTGCTGGGTACGCGGCAGCACCACCAAGCGACTCGGCGGCGGCGCCAACCCGGCGGCTAGGGCGACTCCCAACGCCTCGGCGTCGTCGATGCCGGCCACGCGGCGCTCGATCCGGTGGCGATGAATCGTGCCGCCCGGCAGAGCGTACGCGCCGTCGACCGTTACGACGCCGTCCGCGAGCCGGGCGTAAATGCCGATCGGGGCGCTGCAGCCGCCCCGCAGCGCGCGCAGCGCCGCGCGCTCGCAGCGAACGCATAACTCGGCCGCCGGGTCGTTGATCGCGGCGCGCAGTTCGGCGGCGATGCGCACGTCGTGGGCGCGCGTCTCGA
>DATCGB010000026.1:0-3023 GCA_036509155.1 Candidatus Tumulicola sp.
CCGACTGGCTGCAGACCAGTCCGCTGAGCTTTGCGTCCAACCTCTACGGATTCGGCGTTACCAGCTACGACTACGAACTCGAATCGCACACGCGCGGTCTAGCGATGAGTTTCGCCGACCAAATCGATTCCAAGAGCCTGCTGACGTTCGACGCGAACTACACGACGGCGACGACCAACCGCTACAACAACACGAACTTCGACAACACGCTGCATACGATCGCCACCAACCTGACCAACGGGACCGAATGCTTCAGCTATCGGACGCACGCCGTGGCGCCCTGCAACGGTCCGGCGAGCAGCGGAACGTTTGAGAAACCGGAACCGGGCGCGGCCTTCCCGGGCGCGGCGTGGGAGATCACCTACACCGGCAACTCGGGTTTCGTCAACAACGTGGTGCCGACTTTTACGTCCGTCGCGCTGGAAGATCACTGGAACCCGACCGACCGGCTCAGCATCGACCTCGGCCTGCGCGACGAGATTTACGAATACGACCTGTCGAACACGTCGAACGACGGGCAGAACTTCTGGTTCTTAGCCGGTCAGCGCGAGTTTTGCTACAATCCGACGACGCTCGCCCCATATTTCATTGCCGTGCCGCCGGCCAGCGGACGTCCGCCCACGCCGTTTATCGGCTTCAACTGCCCGGTCGACAACACGATTCCGGCGCATCCGGTGCAGACCGTTCACCCCGACGGCAAGAACGGTCACTTGCTTCTGAGCAACAGCTACAGCCCGACCTTGGCCGACTACGCGTTTACGCCGCAGCTCGGAATGACCTACGCGCTCAACTCCGACACCGTTCTGCGGCTCTCGGCCGGCCGCTTCGCGCAGGAACCGGAGACGTATCAAGTTCAGTACAACGCCCGCGACAACAACCTCGCCTACGATCTCTTCCAAGCCTTTTGGCAATACGGGTACACGACGCCGCGTCACGACCCGCAGGTGCAGTTTTCCGACAACTACGACCTGTCCTACGAGCGCCGTTTCAAAGGCACCGACATGTCCTTCAAGCTCACGCCGTACTACCGCTATGCCACCAATCAAGTCTACAGCATCGCGCTGCCGTTCGGACTGGCCGGCGGCCTCAACAGCGGCGTCGAACGAGTCGACGGCGTCGAGTTCGAGTTTAGCAAAGGCGACTTCGATAAGAACGGCCTATCGTTCTTGCTTTCGTATACGTACACGAATTCGGCCGAGCGGTGGGCCAACTTCCCGGGGACGACCATCAACCCGCTCGACCCCTACAACCAAGACATCGCGAACTTCAACGGCCTCACCAAAGCCGGCGGCGGGTCGCGCTGTTACGAAAATAGCCGGGCCGGACACGTCTTTGCGGACCCGAGCTGCAAGCGGCTCGACCCGGGCTACAATCCGCCGATTTGGAATCCGTACTACGGCATGAAACCCGCGCCGCTGCTCGACCGGAACGGCTGGTATCCGGTCGGTCTGGACTACGCATACCTCTCGCCCAACGTTTTCAGCGCGGTCGTCAACTACAAGCACGGCCGGTTTGCGATTACCCCGGCGCTGACGTTCAATCAAGGCCAGCTCTACGGAAATCCGGCCGACGTCATGGGGATCGATCCGCGCACGTGCACGAATAACTCGGCGCACATCGTGGACTCGCCGATCCATACGACCAATCCGCTTCAGGCCGACTATACGACCTGCGGCCTGGCGGCGACCCAGAACGGTACGTCGGCCGGCGTGCTGTTCGTTCCGAACCCGCAGACCGGCACGTTCGACTCGTTCGGCGCGTTCCGGCAGCCGTCGCAACTAAACTTGAGCATGTCGATGTCCTATCAGATCAACTCACGCGTGAAAGCTAACCTGCTGTTGGCCAATCTCGCGAATGCCTGTTTCGGTGGATCTTCGGAGCCCTGGACCAAGCAATTCCCGCCCAACAGTTTCAGCTGCGGCTACATCGCGAACTACTACTACGTTTCGAACTTTTACAACGGCACGTCGCCCAACGACCGCGGCGCCAACGGCGTCGCATTGAACCCGGCCTTCGCCCAGTCGTACATTCCGGCGTACGCCGACACCAACTCGTACGTGCTGCCGGGACCGTTTAACGCCTACCTGCAGCTCGACGTCAAGCTGTAGGGACGAGCGTCGTGATCCGTGTGATGCGCGTGCCGTCCCAGTGCGCAAAGAACGGTTTAACCGGCCGGCAGCGCTTAACGAGCGGCGGCCGAAAGACGGCGACGCATTCGCCCGCGCGGTCGCGTACGCTTTGATACACGATGCCGCTGGAGCCGGCTCGGTGCAGCCGCGCGCCGAGCGGTTGCGAGCGCGCGTACGAGACTGCGCCGTACCACCCGCGATTGGCACTCGCGCGAATGTCGTGAAAATCTCCAGCAATAGCGGCTTCGTAGAGCATCAGCTCGAGCGTCTGCGGCGGTTCGTGCGAAGCGATCAGAAAACGCTCGCGGTGGTAGCGCACCTCGGCCAGCGCCGTCGGCAGGCGATGGGCTGCGTAAAAGATCCCGAAGCGGCCATCGGAAAACCGCGATCCGTTGGGATTGACGTGAACGAACGGCGCCATGATGACGCTCGAGCCGGGTACCGCGAGGCGTGGGTTCGTGCGGTCGTCGATCGCACGGAGCGCATCGATATCCTCGGGATCGACCAGTTGGCTCAGAATGTCGACGCTCGGAAAACGCGTCGCGATAATGCGCTTGGCCGACGGCCACCGCACGCGGGCAATCGGAATGGGCGCGGGCGCCAAGCGTCAGCCGCGTTCGGCGTCGAGGTAGGCGCGCACCAGGAACAGATCGCGCATCGAACCGGCGAGCATGCGGGCGAGCGCGCTGCGGCCGCCAAATAGCGGCGCGTCGTTGGGGCGGTGGATCCACGTATCGGCCGCCTCATCGCTAGGCAGCAAGATGTGCAGCGCTTTGTAGATTCCGATGAGATACGAAATGCGGTCGAGCGTATCGTGCGATAGGTTGGCGCGCTCGGGCTGAGCCTTCCACTTGTAGAGCGTGGAGAGCTGGGTCGGTTCGAGGCCCAAGAGGC
>DATCGB010000027.1:0-2118 GCA_036509155.1 Candidatus Tumulicola sp.
GCCGCAAGATATCCGCCCAAAGCCATCGCGATCGCGCCCGCGGCGACTTCGGCGATCCCCGCTGTCACCACGATCCTCGATGACGCGATAGCTCCCGAGATGCCGGCGGCGAGCGCAAACGGTACGGTGAGTCCGTCCGACATTCCGATGACGACGTCGCGCACTGTTGCCGTCGACGTGAAGTGTGCTTCGTGATGTTTGGTAAAGACGGGCACGAGATCGGTCTTATGGCTTGAAGCTTCCGCTCCTGTTTCATTGAAACTCGGTGAACCAGAGTTTGCCGCCTCGGCCTGAGGCGATTTCCGATCGGCGGACCATTCGGCGAGGGAAGCGGATGGTGCTTCCGGCGCCCGCGTGGCGATGCTATCGGGCCTTGGCCCTATATTCGGTGAATCAGAGTCCCGCCGGGACCCGTCGCCAATCGCGTCCGACACGCAATGCGCCGAGCGTCGCAGGGCTAAGAATCTCGTCAACCATTACGACAGGCACGGGACGTACCGGCCGTGCCTGACGACCTTAGCACCGATCTTGATAAGCTTTTCGCAAAACGTCGTCAGCGACCAACGGCATGTCGTTACATCAAACGGTAAGGCGGCACGCTCGAGTTTCGTCGCCGACGCCAGTCAGCGTCAGACGGTCGAAGATCGCGAGCAGCGTGTTGCCGACAAGGGTCAATACGGGCCTCGCCCGCGCGGTAGGGATTTTTGTGCCGAATCAGCCGGTGGCGGAGCTAGAGTATCGACCACTTTTTTTCAGAATGTCGATGCGATAGGCGATGCCGGCGCCGCCGGAGCGGGCCACGAACGAGCGCCACGCCATCATCGGCGCGCCGGTACCGGAAGCAACCGTCCGAAGCCGATCGGATATGCGCTCGACGGCTTCGACCGCCGCTTGACCGTGAAGCGTACGGAAGATCCCGCGCGCAGTCACCGAACTCCAGTCCGCAGCGTTTTCCACGCGGTCGACTTCGACGCATACCTGCGGATTTGCCGACATGTTTTCAATCTTGGCACCCAGCAAACTATAGCCGTAGATCGCTGCGCCGTCGTAAGCATAGGTGATCGGCGTGATGCATGGTAGCCCGCGCTGGTCGATGGAGGCAATACGGGCGACGATTTCCGCGTGGAGCAGAGATTCGATCGCGTCGGATGTCAGCTCGCCCAACATGCTAGTGCGGCACGATCCATATGTATAGCGGCTTCGGCTCGATGCTCGGCGACAGGTCCGCGAGCGCTTGTACTCGGGCATGCTCAGGATTTTTAATGAAGTGATACATCGCGCGCTGATCTCGCTGGTTTCGTAAGCGCAAATCGTCCCAAAACATCGGGCAGCGCTCCCCGCGGACCTGCACCATGAACACCCGATCGTCTTCCAAGATGCGCTGCAACTCTAGCTGAATGTTGGCCGGACAACTCGTTCCCCACGGGCTACGATAGCTCACGTCCTTCACTTTCTCGTCGCCATCTGCTCGGCTGCGCGGTCGGATTCTGTTTCGCGCATCTCTTCTAGCAGGCGTCCGGCGTCGCGCAGGGCGCCGCAAATGTTGTACAGCCGCTGGGGCGTGCGCGCAAGGGTGCCGTCGGCGATAGCTTCTAAGTTAGCCAGCGCAATCGAAACGAGATTTGCGAGCTCGTGCCGCTTGACGGAACGCGCGCGCGCCTCATCCCGCTGGGCGCAAAGTCGCCGGTCGAACACGGCCGCCAGCGGCGCCCCGAGAGGATCGGAGCACCCTTCGAGGGCGGCGATTGCTTCGGCCCACGCGCCGGCTTCGGCCAGTTTCAAAGCGTAATCGACTGCGTCGGACATACTTTCCCCATTCTAACGCGTAAGAGGGAAGAACCGGCGAAATTTCCGGGAAAGATTCCTCGGAGATGAGCTCAAACCAGAAGCGGCACCCCCCCACGCTCGAAAGCGCGTTCGAAATGATGGAGTCCGCGCCAGACGCAATCGTTATTGTCGGCGACCGTGGCAACATCGAATTCGTCAACGCTCAAACGGAAAAACTATTCGGCTATCGACGGGTGGAACTGATCGGTCGCGCCGTCGAGCTATTGGTTCCCCCCCGGTTCCACTCGCGTCACGCCGCCCGCCGCCGGGACTACGCGCGCGAGCCGCGGG
>DATCGB010000028.1:0-3334 GCA_036509155.1 Candidatus Tumulicola sp.
GAGCTTTTGCATGGACAGTCCCGCGCGCGGCCCTTCGTCCGTATCGATTTTAACCGTCGACCCTCTTGGCCCCGGGACGTCGACCGCCACGATCTCTTCGGCGAAATAGCCGTCGGACTGCGCCTCCAGTGCGCGCTCCTGGCTGGCCAGCGCAAAGGTGTCGCATTCCTCGCGCGAGACGGCGTATTTTTTCGCCAGATTTTCGGCCGTGATCGCCATCGGGACGTCGCCGTACGAATCGGTGAGCGCAGCCCATAACGAATCTTCGAACGCGACGTTCTGACCCAACCCCAAACCGCGCCGCGCGCCGCGTACGACGTGCGGTGCCTGGCTCATGTTTTCCGTTCCGCCGGCGAGTGCATAGGTTGCCGTTCCCAGCAACAGCGACTGGGAGGCCGATAATATTGCCTGCAGCCCCGAGCCGCACAGCCGGTTGAGCGTTAGGGCCGGAACTTCGATCGGCAGGCCGGCTCGCAGCCCGACGTGCCGGGCCAAGTAGATCGCGTCGGCGCTCGTCTGCATGACGTTGCCGAAAACGACCTCGTCGAAGCGGTCCTTGGCAACGCCGCTGCGAGCAATTGCCGCTTCGGCCGCGGCGACCGCCAAGTCGGTCGCGGTCAGGTCGCGCAGCGTCCCCCCAAGGTTGCCGAAGGGCGTACGGGCTCCCGCGAGGATCACGATGTCGCGGTCTTGGATGGGCGTGCTCATGGGTCGCGCCTTCGGCAGGCGCATCGACCGGCCATCCCTAAAACCGCCCAGCTATGCCGATCAATCGTCCCGCTGCCAGCATCCTCGATGCTCGCTCGCTCTCGCCCGCGTCCAAAACCGAACAAATCCTCGAAGCATTCGACAAGCTGGCGGTCGGCACGGCGCTGGAGATCAACGAAGAAACCGACCCGCGCGCGCTGCGCAACGAGATGACGCAGCTGCGAGCCGGGCGGTTTTCTTGGGATGCGCGCAACCTGGGGAGCAATCGCTGGACGATCCGGCTGGAGCGCATCGACGAACATGCCGAGGGCGAAACGCTGCTCGTGCACGTCCCGCAGTTCACCCAGGCGAAAGCCAACACGATCAAAGAGCTTGCCGGTCAAATGAGCGAGCGGACGTATAAGTCGGGCGACACGATTTTCGACGAAGGCGAAATGTGGCCGTATCTCGGCATCGTCAAAACTGGCAAAGTCATCTACACGCTGCTTTCGCCCGACGGTAAAACCCATACGATCGGCGAGCGCCTAACGCACGATACCCTCAACGAAAGCGGGACGTTCGACGGCGGCGGCGCGACCACGCGCGCCGAAGCCTTGACCGATGCAACGGTGGTGACGCTCCCCAGCGAAGCCGTCATTCACGCCGCCCGCAACGATGCCGAACTGGCGCTAGGTTTTCTTATCGCGTCGTCGCAAGCCCGCCGTCGCTCGATCGACACGATCGCCGACCTGGCCTTCGCTCACGTCTTGCAGCGCGTGGCCAAGTTTTTGCTGGGATATGCCCGTGCGTCCGTCGGCATGACGCGCGGACTTCCGGGCGTTGAGAATCTCTCCCAGGCGCAGATCGCGGCGGCCGCCGGAACGGTACGCGATATGGCCGCTCGCGCGCTGCTGCGCCTGAAGAATGCCGACGCCGTCGAACTCGACCGCGGACGCGTGAAAGCCATCGATCGTGCGCGCCTGGAAGCCTTCGCGCATAACGTCCAGGCGCCGCCGGTTTAGCAACCCGCTAGCGTTCTAAGCCGCTAAATCCGGTAGACGTCGGCGGTCGCGTTCGCGTCGACCAGCGTCGGATGAACGCGCGGGCCGGAGCAGACGATGTTATCGCGGCCGATTTGAATCTTAATGCGGGCCGTCTCGCCATTCATCACGTCGTCGACCGCGCAGCCGAGTACGTGGCCGGGAACTTGCGCCATCACGATGTAGCGTCCGGGCTCCAGGGTCACGTCCGAGAAAAACCCGTGGCGGTCCGTCTCCAGGTTCTTCAACACGGTAACGTTTTCGACGTACGGGGCGCGGTAGTACGAAATGGTTGCGTGAACGACCGGTTTTCCGGTGGTCACATCGCTGACGTAGCCCGAGAGGCCTCCGCTGGTTGAATCGGCCAGCGCGGGCACCGCTAGGAAGCTCGCGAGCGCGAGCATGCTTATAAGGCGTTTCATGGGCTCGTTATACCCGCCTCGCCCGTCGTCACGCGAAAACTTACACTTCGATCGATTCCATGGCGGCCGTTTCTTCGCCGGCGGTTTGCGAGTCGAAGGCCGCTCGTTTGCTCTTGGCGGCTGCCTCCGCCAGCGGCTGGCCGGCGGACGGCTGCTGGCATGACTCGGCGGCCGGCGGCCGGCCTGCGAGCGAGTCGCGTCCCTTGCGAACTGCCCCCAACGCGCCGGCTAGGCGGCCTTCCATTTCGCCGAGGACGTGCGCCGCGTACTGGTCGGCGCCCTCGCGAATTTTGCGAGCGCGTTCTTCGGCGTCGCGTAAAACGATGCCGGCCGTCGTCCGCGCGCGCGTGACGATCTCGTTTTGATCGACCAGTTCCTCGTGCTTGCTGGCCGCTTCGTCGACGATCGCTTGCGCCTTTTCCTGGGCGACGCGCATCACCCGGTCTTGGTCCTTGGCGATGGTTTTCGCGCGCCCGACCTCCTCGGGCAGCGAGGCGCGGACCTTTTCGACGAGTTCCAGCAGTCGCTCTTCGGATAAAACGCGGTAACCGGCGGGCAGCCACGTGCCTTCGTGAACGTAGGTTTCGAGTTTATCCAACACGCGATAGACCGACATTTCTACCTCCGTTAAGAACGAGTTTCTTGCAAGCTGGCGCGTTTTGCCGTCATCAGGCGCAGCACCGGATCGGGCACGAGCGACGCCACGTCGCCGCCGAGAAAGAACACTTCTTTGACTAGGCTGGAACTTACGAACGAGTACTTTTGATCGGACATCAAAAACAGCGTATCGACGTCCGAGAGCGACCGGTTCATCATGGCCGCCGACATTTCGCTTTCGAAATCCGAAACGACTCGCAACCCTTTGACGATCACGTCGGCCTGCGACGCCTTCACGTAATCGGCGAGCAGGCCGCGAAAGTGTTCGACGCGGGCGTTGGGAATGCCGGCGATCGATTCCTGGAGCATGGCCACCCGTTCGTCGAGCGAAAACATGGGGCTGCGCTTCTGCGGATTGACGACGATCGCCACCAAGAGTTCGCCGAAACACTTGGCGGCCCGCTCGGCGACGTCGAGATGGCCGTGCGTTGGCGGATCGAACGAACCGGGATAGATCGCGCGAGTCGGCCGCGACAGGTTACCGTCGGTCAAGCTGGTGACGGTTCCGGCGCCAGAAAGGCGAGGGCG
>DATCGB010000029.1:0-6576 GCA_036509155.1 Candidatus Tumulicola sp.
CCATTCCCAGCCGTTACCGATCAAATCGTGGATTCCCCAAGCGCTCGCGCCGGCGGGATGCGCGTCGACCGGCTCGGGATCGTATCGCTGAAAATCGAAGTTGCCGTGAATCGGCGCCGGAGCGTCGTCGCCCCATGGAAACGGACGCTCGTCACCCGCCGGGGTCCCGAATGCGGCCCGATGATACTGCGCCTCGGTCGGCAGGCGCAGGCCTTTCCAGTCCGCGTACGCGCGGGCCAGCCGGTGCGAGACGTAGACCGGCCAAGAGCCTGGCAGCGGCAGCTCTTCGAACGCTCCGCGCAGTTGCCACGTCCCTTCGCGCTCGATCCAGAACGGCGGCGGCGGGCCGCCGCGGGCAACGAACTCCAGCCAGTCGGCGTTGGTTACCGGATAGGTCATTATATCGAACGCCGGCACGTCGACGGCGTGCCGGCCGAACTCGTTGTCCCATCCAAAGGCAATCTCGTCGCGGTCCGCGCCTAACGTGGCCGCACCGGCGGCGATCGCGCGCAGCTCGTTTCGGGCCGGGGCGCGATCGACGTGCGCCTGCGCGACCGCGCGCTTGTGACCGGCATCCAGCCGATGCACGATGTACATCAGGGTTTCGTGGTGCATTTGCTCGTGTTCGAGTGTCGTATACACCGCCTGGCCGCGCGCTAGCCGCGGCACGTTCGGATCGTCGATGGCGGCGTGCGCGATCGCATGCTCGACGCGCTCGTCGCAGCGGGCCGCGAAGGCCGCCACCTCGGCGCGCGCCGGCCAATCCGCGCGTTCGAGACGTTTGGCGTCGTCTAGCGATCCGGGGTCGATGCCGCGTTCGAAAAGCCGTTCGAGGCGCGGATCTATCGACGGTTCGCCCAGCGCGCGTTCGTTGACCGTCAGAAAGCTGAACGCCGGAATGTGGCCCTCGTAAAAAACGAACGGGTGGCGCAGCGGGATCGGCTTCCCATAGAACGCGTCGGGGTCGATTAGCCCGAAAATGTCGGCCGAGCGCCGGCGGTTGCGGCGGTACCAGTCGATTAGGGCGGCGCGGTCGAGCGCCGGGGTGACGGCCTGCACGTTACAAGGTCCCGCGCTTGGCTTGTTCGCGTTCGATCGACACGAAGAGCGCCTTGAAGTTTCCCTTGCCGAACGACAGGCTGCCTTTGCGCTGGATGATCTCGAAAAACACGGTCGGCCGGTCCTGCAGCGGCTTGGTGAATATCTGCAGCATGTAGCCGAGGTCGTCGCGGTCGACGAGAATCCGCTGCTCGCGCAGCATCTCGACGGCCTCGTCGATCCGGCCGACGCGTTCCTCGAGCATATCGTAGTACGAGTCGGGCGTGTCGAGAAATTCGACGCCGTTGGCGCGCAGCGCGCGAATCGTTCCGGCGATGTCCTCGGTGCGAATCGCCATGTGCTGGACGCCCGCGCCGCGGTAGAAATCCAGGTATTCCTCGATTTGCGATTTCTTCTTTCCGCGCGCCGGTTCGTTGATCGGGAACTTCACCCGGTGGCGGGCATCGGTCATAACCTTGGAACGAAGGGCGGTGTATTCGGTCGAGATGTCGGTGTCGTCGAACGACACCAACTGCGAAAAACCGAAGACGCGCGCGTAGAACTCGCCCCAGGCGTCCATTTCACCCCAGCCGACGTTGCCCACGCAGTGATCGATGAATTCAAGTCCCGGCTTAGCCGACGAGGCCAGCGTCTTGCGCGATTCGACGAAACCGGGCATGAAGATCCCGCGATAGTCCGCGCGCTGCACGAACGAATGCACGGTGTCGCCGTAGGTCGCGATCTTGGCGCACACGATCCGGCCGGCGTCGTCCTCCAGCACGGCCGGCTCGAGCACCGGTCGCGCGCCGCCCTTGACGGCCGACTCGAAGGCGGCGCGGGCGTCCTCGACGACGATCGCGATATCTTTGATACCGTCGCCGTGGAGGGTCACGTGCTTGGCGATCGCGTCGTCCGGATCGAGGCTCGCGGTCAGAACGAAGCGCAGTTTATTCTGCTCGAGCAAGTAGCTCACTCGGCCTTTGACGCCCGTCTCGGGGCCGGCGTAGGCGACCTGATCGAAGCCGAAGGCGGACATATAATAGTGGGCCGCCTGTTTCGCGTTTCCGACGTAAAACTCGACGTGGTCCCAGTCGATTTGGGCCAGCGGATTGCTGCGCGACTCGGTCAACGTACTCATGCGATGGGGCTTTGCGACGCGTGCGAGGCGCCCCTGTTCGGCTGCGCGAAGAAGCCCGGCACGCATGAGCACGATAGCGACGCTGCGGCCGCCGGTTCGAGCCGCATTCGAGGAATTGATCGATTACGCCGGACTTTTTCCGCCGGCCACGCTGCCGATGGACGCCGCGGCCGACGACTATGCGGCCGCTCGAGCGGGAACCGCGGCCTGGATGCTGGGCCGGTTCGTCGTCCCGGCGTCCCGTCTGGACGAGCTCGCGCGGTTGAGGCAAGCGCACGCCGCCTCGGGCGGATTGGCGGTTTCGGCGATCGTGGATGCGTCGCTCGACCCCCGTCAGTGGTTCGGTTCGGTGCAGGACATTCTCGCCGCGATCGCGCGGCTGCAGAGCGACGCGCCCTCGGTGCGCGTCGAAGCGCTTGAAGTTCCGCTGGCGCCGTTGCTGACGGCTCGCGAAACGTTCGACGCAAACGTCGGCCAGCTGGGCGCGCTGGTCGACCGCGCCGGCCTGCGACATCTGCCCGTGTACGTCGAGCTGCCGGCGGGGGCGCACGCGGGCGACCGCCTGACGGGCGCGATGACCGCCCTCGCGCGTGCTCGGCTGCGCGCCAAGCTGCGTTGCGGAGGCGTGATCGCGACGGCGTTCCCATCGATCGGCGATGTCGCCGCGTTCGTCGCGGCCGCCGCCGAAGCCGGGGTGGCATTCAAAGCGACCGCCGGACTGCACCATCCCGTGCGCCACCTCGACGCCGCGACCGGATTTACGATGCACGGCTTTCTGAATCTGCTGGCGGCCGCGACGTTTGCCGCCCGCGTGGCGCCCGACACGCTTTCGGCGATCGTCGCTGAAGAGGACGCGCGCGCGTTCGCGTTCGACGAAACGTCGTTCGCCTGGCGCGACGAGCGGGCGACCGTCGACGAGCTCAAGACGATGCGCGCGTCCGCGTTCGCCGGCTACGGAAGCTGCAGCTTCGACGAGCCGGTCGAAGACTTGACCGCCCTCGGGCTGCTGCCGGCTGCCGCATGACGACTCGTCTCGACGATACGACCGCGCCCGAACTGGAGTCGTGGATCGAGGTCGCGCCGGACGGCGACTTTCCGATTCAAAATTTACCGTTGGGCGTGTTCGCACGCGCCGCGGGGAGCGACGCGCGCATCGGCATGGCGATCGGCGATCGGATTTTCGACCTGCGCGCCGCGGCCGCTCACGGACTGCTTGACGGTGCGTGCGATCGCGCGCTGCTCGAGCACGCGGTCCTTAACCCGCTTTTTGGCGCCGGGCGCGCGGTTGCGACCGCGTTGCGCCGGCGGGTCTCCTCGCTCTTGCGGCGCGACGGCGATCCGGCGCTGCGCGCCTGCGATGCCGACGCGTTCTTCGTGCGCCAAGCCGACGCGCGCATGCGCCTGCCGGCGGACGTCGGCGACTACGTCGACTTCTACTCGTCGCTCGAACACGCCACCAACTTAGGCCGGCTGTTCCGCCCCGACGCCGAGCCGCTGCTCCCGAACTGGCGCTGGATGCCGATCGGCTACCACGGACGCGCCGCGACGATCGTGGCCGACGGCACGCCGATTTTGCGTCCGTGCGGACAGCGTAAGCCGCCGGACGCGCCCATACCGGCGTTCGGGCCGAGCACGATGCTCGACATCGAGCTGGAGGTCGGTTTTTTCACCGGCCGTACAAACGCGCTGGGCGTGCCGATTGCGGCCCGCGACGCATTCGATCATATCGCCGGCTTGGTGCTGGTCAACGACTGGAGCGCGCGCGACATCCAGGCGTGGGAATACCAGCCGCTCGGGCCGTTCTTGGGAAAATCGTTTGCAACGACGGTCTCGCCGTGGGTCGTGACGCTCGACGCGCTGGAGCCGTTCCGCATCGCCGGCCCCCCGCAGGAGCCCGCGCCGCTCGAGTACCTTCGAGTCGCAGATCCGAGCGGGTACGACGTGCAACTGTCGGTCGAACTGCAAAGCGACGCAATGCGCGCCACCGGTCGCGCGCCGTACGTAATTTCGCGAACGAACTTCGCGGCGATGTACTGGAACATGGCCCAGCAGCTGGCGCACGCAACCGTCAACGGGGCGGTCGCGCGAGCGGGCGACTTATTCGCGTCCGGGACGATCTCGGGATCGACGCCGGACAGCTACGGCAGCCTGATCGAGCTGACGTGGCGCGGGCAGCGCCCGATCGGACTGCCGGGCGGCGAAGCGCGCGCGTTTTTGCTCGACGGCGACGAAGTCACGCTGCGCGGCTGGTGCGAAAAACCAGGCGCGCGGCGGATTGGATTCGGCGCCGCGAGCGGCCGCATCGCCCCCGCGCGCGGCTAGGAAATCGTCGCCGGCGCTTCGATCCACGAGCGGTAGTACTCGGGGTCCTCGCTCGTCAGCGCCAAGTCGCCGAGCATCAGCGGCTTGAAGGTATCGACCATGACGGCGATCTCGTCGGTCGACTTTTTCCCGAGACTGGATTCGACGGCGCCGGGCTGCGGGCCGTGCGGCGCGCCGGCCGCGTGCAGCGTGACGGAGCCTTCTTCGACGCCGCGCCGGCTCATGAAGTTGCCGCTGACGTAGTAGATGACCTCGTCGCAGTCGACGCTGGAATGGTTGTAAGGAACCGGAATCGCCAGCGGGTGATAATCGAATAAACGCGGGACGAACGCGCAGAATGCCGCGCCGGGAGCTTCGAAGGTTGCGTGCGCCGGCGGCGGCTGGTGCAGCTTGCCGGTGATCGGCGCGAACTCGTCGAGATTGAACGCGTACGGATAGCAGTAGCCATCCCAGCCGATCACGTCGCACGGATGGTTCTGCACGACGTACACGGCGTTGCGGCCGGCGTTGGCGACGCGGACTTCGTACTCGCCCTGGGCCCCGACGGGCGCTTTGAGCACCGGAACCCGAAAGTCGCGCTCGTAATAGGGCGCGTGCTCTTCGAGCTGTCCGAACTCGTTGCGATAGCGGCGCGGAATCTTGACGTCGCCGGAGAGCTCGTGGACCAGCAGCCGCGTCGGGCTCGACGGAATCAACCGATAGATCGTGCCGGTCGGAACGATGACGTAGTCGTTCTCGCGATAGGCCAGCTCGCCGAACTGAGTTTCGAGAACGCCGGCTCCGTGATGCACGAACAGCAGCTCGTCGCCGCCGACGTTGCGATAGAAGTACTCCATCGGGCTAACGACCTGGGCGATCGAGAGGACGATATCGGAGTTGCCCAGCAGCGGCACCCGCGACTCGATGGCGTCCGTTCCGGGCGGCGCGATCGCTTTCGTCTTGAAGTGCCGGTTGCGCAGCGGATCGTTTTCGACGAACCGCACGGGCGGGCGTTCCCAGCGTCGCACGTCCAGCGTCGCGGTCGGCGGGCGAAGGTGATAGAGCAGGGAGTACGCGCTTTCGAAGCCTTTGGTGGAAAAAAGTTCCTCGGCGTACAGACCGCCGTCGGGACGGCGAAACTGAATGTGGCGCTTGTGCGGCAGCGAACCGGCGCGAACGTAGGACGGCATTACGACAGCACTCCATTCTCGCGATGCGACCCGTCGCAAAATGGTTTCGTTTGCGAGCCGCCGCAGCGGCACAGCGCGACGTTCTCGCCCTCCAGAACGTAGGGGTTGCCGTCGGCGTCGGTGAGCGTCACCGGGCCCTTCACGAGGTAGGGGCCGCGCTCGCGCACTTTGATGACCACATCTTGCATGATGCACAAGGCGTTCGACGGCCGCACGGCGCAATCCGGTCGTCATGAAATGGTCGATTTTTGCAATTATCGCGCTGGCGCTGGCCGCGATCCTCGTGCCGGCCGGGCAGGCGAGGCACGGCGCCGCCGCGGCCGCCACCCCGACGCCGGCGGCGCTTGCGTACGATGAGATCACGCGCTTCATCGTGCCGCCGGCCACGCCGCCCGCGCCGGGCGCGTTCCAAACCGACTATCAAACCATCGCCAACGCGACGCCGCCGCCGACGCGGCACGGCATCCTCGCGTTTGCCCAGCAGGCAATGGACAAATTCCAGGAGGTGCGCGGCGGACACATCACCCGCTATACGTACTACAAAGGCTGGATTCGGCACGACGACGTCGCGGCGCAAACCGCGACGATCGACAAGTGCAATCTCCATCAAACCATTACGCTCGACCTCGCCAAGCGGACTTACACGATCGCAACCGCGACGACGGCCTGCCCGACGGCGATGCCGGCCGGCGGCTCCGACCAGGCGCAAACGGCGGGGCCGCCCGGCACCGTCGACATGACGGTCACGGCAACGAGCACGAATCTCGGACCGCTGTCGATCGACGGCATCGCAACCCGCGGCGCGGACCGCAACCTCGAGCTCAGCCTGACGAACGCCACCGGTTCGTGCAAAAACGGCGATATCAAGATGGGGATGACGCAGTACGTTTCGTCGGTCGCGGTGCCGCG
>DATCGB010000030.1:0-12610 GCA_036509155.1 Candidatus Tumulicola sp.
CACGCCCGCAGCCGGGGCCACGTGCCGTCCGAGAGGGCGTCGTAGACGATCGCCAGCATCATTGCGACCGCCCGCTCCGCGCCCGCTCCAGCGGCCTCGAGGCTCAGCCCAACCGAAGCATTCCAGCTTGCGCCGAAACGGGCGCCCGCGAGATACGGCCGCATGGCCTGCCAGGCGGCGCCCGGATCGCCCTCGCCGTTGTTGGCGAACAGCAGGCCGCGCAGGGCTTCGCGAAAACCGCGCAACCGCTCGAGCTCGCGCTGGTTCGAAACCGGGGGCAGGCCCTGGGCCTTGCACCACTGCGAGGCCGCCTCGGGCGTGCCGAATGCGTCCGGCCCCGACGGATAGTCGAGGCTGTTGACAAACCGCCGCAGCAGATCGAGGCGCGCCGGGGCCTGATTGGATTCGGAGACGCTCATCGAGTTGAGTGTAACACCACCAAAACAAGTTGACAAGTTACTATAACCATCGTATCGTAATAGCAGGTTACTCCCCAGAAATCACGAGGACATCATGTTTCACGACCCCATGCGCTCCACACCGTTAGTCCAAGACATCTCGGACGTCAGCCTCCGGCTGAAAGTACAACGCGCCGATTCGGCGCTGTTCGCCGCCTCCGAGATGCGGCTGCCGCACTTGCGAATCTCATAACGATTGCGGCGACCCTTGCAGCACTCCGCGTTCGATCGCGAGAATCGTTCGCACGTTTCGGATGTCGTCGGCGTCGTCGCCGGGAGTCTCGAGTATCGCCGTCTTGTCGCGAAGTTCGGGCCGCGCGAGCAGCGCCCGAAAACCCTCGAACCCGATCTTCCCTTCACCGATGTGCCAGTGCCGGTCGCGGCTGCCGCCGAGCGGCACTTCGGTGTCGTTGAAGTGAAACATCATCACGCGATCGATGCCGATCCGCTCGCCGGCCGCGTCGACGAACCGGTTCACTCCCGCCTGCGAATCGATGTCGTATCCCGCCGCCCACGCGTGCGCGGTATCTAAACAGACGCCGAGCTGCGGATGACCGACCGCTTTGACGAACGCCCCGAGTTCGTCGAGCGTGCCGCCGGCGAGGTTTCCCGCACCCGCCGAATTCTCCAGCACCAGAAATACGCCCGGCTCGATCGCCTCGAGGGCCGTTTCCAGCGCGCGGCAAATGGCGGCGAAGCCCGCGGTTCGGTCGCGCGTTCCGTACGAGCCGAGATGGGTGTTTACGAATCGCATGCTGCCGCGAGCCGCGACGGCGAGGTCGTTTTGAAGCAGCCGCAACGAGCCGGCGTAGATCTTCGGGTCGTCGCTCGCCAGGTTGATCAAATAGGGCGTGTGAATGACGCAGGGGTCCAGTCCGGCCTCGCGCCGCAGCCGCGCAAACGTTTCGAGCGAGGGAACGTCGATCGGGCTGGGGCGATAGCTGCGCGGATTCGACGAGAATACTTGGATCGCGGTGCAGCCGGCCGACCTGGCGTGTTCCACCGCTCGCGCGAATCCGCCGGCGACGCGAACGTGCAGACCGACGCGCACGTATCAGTCCCGCTGGGTTGCGAGCAGGTTGAGTTCGAGCGGTTGTCCCGGATCCAGCTCGAGTTCGGGGAGATCGTCGAGCGAACGCAGGCCGAACGACTCCAAAAAGAACGCGGTCGTGCGGTACTGCATCGGGCGCCCGACGACGTCCTTACGGCCGGCCTCGTCGATCAGGTCTCGATCGAGCAGCGTCCCGACGACGCTGTCCGAGTTCACCCCGCGAACGGCTTCGATCTCGCTCTTGGTAACCGGCTGCATGTGCGCCACGATTGCCAGCGCTTCGAGTGCCGGCGTCGATAGGTTGGTTTTCGGCGGCAGCAGGTAGGCTTCGACCGCGTCCCGGGCCAGCGGCGACGTTGCAAAACGATAGCCGCCGGCGACCTCGCGCAGGACGATCCCGCGGTCGGCGTATTCGGCCGCCAGCGCCGCCAGCGTCGCCGCGACTTCCGTCTCGGCCGCGCGCACCAGCTTCGCAATCGCCTTGATCGAGAGCGGCTCGCTGGCCACGAACAGCAGCGCCTCGACGGGCCGCTGCAGACGCAACACCGCCTCTTCCATCGCCGCAGCGTCCGATTCGTTTTCCGCGATCGCGGCGGTCGTTTCGTCCGGAGCGCCACCGGCTTCGTCGCGCACCGCGGTCACGCTCCGGCCGCCCGCGCGACGGGCGCGTTCGGCAACAGCCGGATGTCGTCGAACGCCTCGGGCTGTTCGACGACGATGCGATGTCGCCGGATGAGTTCCAATATCGCCAGAAACGTGACGATGACGACTTCCCGTGTCATGCCGAGTTCGTGACAGAGCTGCGCGAACGACGCCTCGCCGCGTTCCTTGATCCGACGCGTAATATAATCCATCGAGGCGATCAGCGAAACGCGCTCGCGAACGATCGAGCGTTTCTCGGGACGCGCTTGGCCGAGCATCGCGATGAACGCGCGCTTGAGCTTTTCGGGGTCGATCGCGTAGCGCTGGATCACCTGGCTGCTCGAATCGCCCGATTCGCGATAGAAATATCCGCCGGCCTCGGCCTGATAGGCGCGCAGCCGTTCGCCCAGTTCGCGGTATTTCGAGTAGGCGATGAGCCGGCGACGCAAACGATCCTCGACTTGCTCGGGCGTTTCCGAATCGTCGTCCACGAACTCCGAGGGAATCGGCGGCAGCAGCGCCCGCGACTTCAGAAACACCAGCGTCGCGGCGATGACCAGATACTCGGCGGCCACCTCGACGTCGAGCGACTGCATGGCACGCACGTACGCGAGGTACTGTTCGGCGACCGACGCGAGCGGAACGGTCGCGATGTCGAGCTGCCGGTCTTTGATCAGGCCGAGCAGCAGGTCGAGCGGGCCGTCGAAGATGTCGAGTCGCACGCGGCAGCTCCCCTGGTCGGGCGGCGCCGCCGGGGTTTGCACGGGGGCGAGGTCGCTCAAGAGGACTTCTGCTCGGCCATCCGGGCAACGATCGGTACGTCGCCAAATGCGGCCGGGTTCGCGTCCAGAAATTCGAGCGTCATGTCGACCAAACGCTTTTCGTTCACGTACTTGAGCGTCTTACGCGTCTGCACGATATCGAACCAGCGCGCTTCGTCGACTTCGTGGTCGTGATTGGCCGGATCGCCCGAAAGGTAGCGCATGAGATAGAACGTCACCGACTTGCGGTGTTTGGCCTTACCGACGTAGAACCAATACGAGATCTCGTTGAGACGCGTGATGATTTCACCCCAGCAGCCGGTCTCTTCGCGAACTTCGCGCAGGGCCGTTTGCTCGTTCGACTCACGCGCCTCCACGTGTCCTTTCGGCAGCGTCCAAATGCGCGGCGGCGTGCCGCGCCCGATCAGCAGAGCGTCGTACGTTGAACCGCGGGGACGCAACAGCAGTCCGCCGGCCGACACCTCGTACTTGATCCGCATCTGCTTCAACCTGTTTCGGGGACGTGCAAGGGGGCCGAAATTAGCCCCCGTATTACCTAGATTATAGCCTCCGCCCCCAAGAAGAGCCTGCCGAGAGGATCGGCCTTTTTAGGATTCTTCAACCGAACTAGCGCACGCTCACTTAATTCTCGGCCAGGGCCGAGCCCGATGCAGGTAGGGTCGTGTACAGGTGGTTCAGCTCCCCCACCTGCATGGCCATGCAGAAGTACCGCTGGGCGCTGGCCTCGCCGTTGCCGGAACGCGAGCGCGCTCGCAGCGCGCCGGCCGCAACCTCCTGGGCCATTACCCGCAGTTCGGGCACCGCCGTCGCTTCGAAACGCGAACCTTTTGCCAAGGGTCCGACGACCCACAGGCCGTCGACTCGGTGTCCCGCGGCGTCGATCGCCGCGAGATCGGCGTCGACCCGAATGCCCAGGCCCAGCGGCTCGGGCGACACGAGCCCGTCAGCCAGCATCCGCGCAAACGGCGGATCGGCCGACAAACGGCGCTCGCGTCCGGGTCCGGTGCAGTTCACGATCCAATCCGGCCGCAGCCGGACCGGCCGCCCATCGGCGCCATCGATGGTGACCGTCCCCGCGTCGAATCCGCCGACGCGTCCGGCGTGGACGTGGAACCGTCCGGCTCGAAGGTACCGTTCGCGCACCGCGTCGACGGATTGGGGTGCGCGGTGCCGATACCGCTCCCAACGGCTGCGCAGGTGGCGATCGAAACGCCGCTTTTCGCGGGCGGGTAACCGCGCCCAGAGCGCCTCGGACTCGGGCCGCAGCGCGTCGACGACCGCCCGCCAATCGAATCCGCGTTCGCGCGCGTGTCCGACGTGCCGGCGGAAACTGCGCAGCAAGGAACGCGCGTCGGCAGCGTCCAGAACGGGAAGGACGTCGTAGGGTGCGATGCCGTCGGCGTGGACTTCGGGGAACCGTCCGCGCCGCGAAAGGACGTGCACCGCGCCGCGGTGTCCCGACGATTCGAGCGCGACCAAGACGTCGAGCGCGGTCAGTCCCGAACCAATCACCAACACGCGGCCGCCGACCGGACGATAGTCGAAGCGCCACGGATCCGCAACGTAGCCCGGATGTTCGATCAACGCTTGGGGTAGAAAATCGTGATTGGGCGAAGCGTGGCCGGTCGCCAGCACGACCGAGCGCGCCGCCCAGCACCTTCCGGTTGCCGTTTGAATCGAAAATTCGAAGCCGGCGCGCTCGACGGCGACGACGCGATCGCGTACGACGCCGAACCGGTCCCGTTCGAAAACCCCTTTCGCAATGTCCGCGACGTAGTCGCCGTACGTCGCGCGCGACACGAAGTCGCGCGGCGCGGCGCGGCCGTCCAGCCAGCGCACGAAGTGATCGGGATCGTCGGGAAACGCGCTCATCGCCGCGGCGCGCGTATTGAGCAGATGCGCGCCGTAAGGCGTGCCGTAAGCCGCGCCCCGTCCGACGTCACCGTCTTCGAACAAGGCCACCGAGAGATTCGATTCGGCGCGGCGGGCGAGTTGCGCCGCCACCGCGACGCCGCTGAAGCCGCCGCCGACGATCGCTACATCGCAGCGCGTCATCGCGTCGCAATCCCGTCGAAGAGCGCGAGCGTGCGGTCGTACGCGCCGTTTCCCGGCGCGCACCGGTGCGTGCGTTCGTCGTAGACCAAGAACTCGCGGAGCGGCCGCGCGTACACGTGCAGCGAAACGGCGCGCTCGGCACCGGCCGCGACGCGATGTAGGTCGAACGGCCGCGAGCGCAGATCCACCTCGCCCGGGCCGAGCGTCCGCCGGTCGCGCGCCCGCACGAGTGCCCGGCCGGGAACGTCGCCGGCATCGACCCGGTCGTAGTCGTCCACGCGCAGCCGGCCTTCCAGCACGACGAACCAGCAGTGCTGTCCGCCATGATCGTGAATCGCCGACACCGCCCCGGCCGACCAGTCGAGCAGGAGCACCTCGAATCGGTCATCCGCGTACGCGCAGGTTCGCGTGTAGGCTCCCGGCCGGTGCGGAAGCGTCGCGGTCGGGGCCGCGCCGGCCGTGGCCATCGCGAACATCCGGGCCATCTCGGTTTCGGACCGCTGCAGCGGCGGGACGCGCCGGAGATCGGAAACGAATTCTCGGAGCAAGCGCCTATCCTCTTCTTAAAAAATGACTTTAGTCACTTTTTAAAGAGACCCTGGCACGAATCCTTTCGAGTCCGAAGGCTTCCAGCGCAGGTCCGGATACCGGGCGGCCCGGGTTTCGTCGACCCGCCCGACAACGGTATTGACCGGCGCCTCGAAGAGTTCCGCAGGGTTAGATTTGGCCGTCGCCACGATCTCGCGCAGCGCCTCGACGAACGAGTCGAGCGTTTCCTTCGACTCGGTTTCGGTCGGCTCGATCATCAAGCACTCCGGCACGATCAAGGGAAAGTACATCGTCGGAGCCATAAAGCCGCGGTCGAGCAATGCCTTGGCGATATCGAGCGCCCGTACGCCGGTTGCCTTTTTCAAGTTTTGCGCCGAGACGACGAACTCGTGACGGCAAAGCTCCGGATACGGCGTTTCCAAAAACTCGGCAATTTTTACGCGCAGATAGTTGGCGTTGAGCACCGCGAGCTGCGAAACGCGCGTGAGTCCCTCGGCCCCGTTGGCGTAAATGTAGGCGAGCGCCCGGACCGCGTGGGCGAAGTTCGACCAAAACGAGCGCATCGGTCCGATCGACTTGGGGCGGTCGAATTCGAGCCGAAACGACATGCGATCGCTCGGCGATGCCGCCGCGTCGCCGTTGGCTTTCGGGGTCGCAACCACGACCGGCGTCGGCAAGTACTCGACGAGATGCGCGGCCACGCCGAGCGGGCCGTGCCCCGCGCCACCGCCGCCGTGCGGAATCGTAAACGTTTTGTGCGTGTTGAGGTGCATGAGGTCGAAGCCCATGTCGCCCGGGCGCGTGTTGCCCATCAGCGCGTTGGCGTTGGCACCGTCGTAGTACATCAGCCCGCCGGCCGCGTGAACGGCGGCGGTGATTTCGTGAATGCGATCTTCGAACAGCCCCAGCGTGTTGGGGTTGGTCATCATGCACACCGCGGTATCCGGTCCGACCACCTTGGCAAGCTCGTCGGGGCTCACGCGTCCGCGCTCGTCGCTGGGGAGCGAAATCACTTTGAATCCGCACATCGCCGCCGAAGCCGGGTTGGTGCCGTGCGCCGTGTCGGGCACGATGACTTTGTCGCGCCGGGTTTCGCCGCGATCTTTGAAATAGCGCTTGGCGATCAGCAGCGCGGCAAGTTCCGCGTGCGCCCCGGCTGCCGGGTTCAACGAGAACGCGGCCATGCCGAAGAGCGAACTCAAGTTGCGCTCGAGCTCGTACATTACTTGCAGCGCGCCCTGCGCCAGCTCGTCGGGCACGTAGGGATGCAGATCGGCGAATTCCGGTTTGGCCGCCATCGCGTCGTTGACGCGCGGGTTGTATTTCATCGTGCACGAGCCGAGGGGATAAAAGCCGAGATCGATCCCGAACGTGCGCTGCGAAAGCTTGGTATAGTGCCGTACGACGTCGAGTTCGCTGTTGTCGGGTAAGGGTAAGTCGTCGCGCAGCAGCGAGCCGGGCAGGAAGCGGTCGAGCGGCTTTCCTTCCTCAAGGTAGCGGTTTGCGCGACCCTCCTGGCCGAGTTCGAAGATCGGCGGGACAGCCGTGTGGTCAGACGCCGGCGCGGGCATGAACGACCTCGCTCAGAGCGGCGGCGAGCGCGTCGATGTCGGCCGTCGTGGTCAACTCGGTCGCGGTCATCAGCACGCAAGTTTGCAGTTCGGGGTAAAACCGGCCTAAAGCGACGCCGCCGAGGATGCCGCGTTCCTCGAGCCGCTCGAGCACGCCGCCGGCGTCCTCGTGCACGTCCAGGACGAACTCGTTAAAAAACGGCGCGACGAATTTGAGGTCGACGCCCGCGACGCTCGAAACCGCGGTCGCGAGTTCGCGCGACCGCTCCAAGTTGAGCGCGGCCGCGTCGCGCATCCCGGTCTTGCCCATCAACGCCAGATAGATCGTTGCGATGAGCGCGCAGTGGGCCTGGTTGGTACAGATGTTCGAGGTCGCGCGTTCCCGGCGGATGTGCTGTTCGCGGGCCTGCAGCGTTAACACGTAGGCCGGGCGGCCGATGCCGTCGACGCTTTTGCCCACCAGGCGTCCCGGAATCCGGCGCAAGTGCTCCGCGGTCGAGGCGATGAATCCCGCGTACGGACCGCCGTAAGCGACGGCCACGCCGAAACTCTGCGCCTCGCCGACGGCGACACCCGCCTCGTGGGGGGCGGATATCGCCAAGGCCGCCAGCGCGAGCGCCTCGGCCACGACCGCGATCGTGACCGTTTCGCTGTCGCGGACCGCATCGCGCGCCCGATCGGAAAGCGCGTCGACGTTGCCAAAGAAATTGGGCGACTGCAGGGCGACGGCGGCGTATTCTTTGCTCGCTACGGCCGCTTCGAGCGCGGCCGAGTCGGTGACGCCGTCGGCGGCATACGCGATCTCGTCGATCTCGACGTCGAGACCGTCGCAATACGTTTTGAGCACGGCGCGGTAGTTGGGATGGACCGCCCGCGACACGAGGATCTTTCGGCGCCCGGTCGCGTTGAGCGCCATAATCGCCCCCTCGGCCAACGCCGTCGCGCCGTCGTACACCGACGCGTTGGAGACGTCCATGCCCGTAAGCAGGCAGATGTAACTCTGCCACTCGTAGATCGCCTGAAGGTAGCCTTGCGAGACCTCGGCCTGATACGGCGTGTACGCGGTTAGGAACTCGCCGCGCATCGCCAACGCCGCAACGGCCGGCGGCACGTAGTGCCGGTACGCGCCCGCGCCGAGAAAGGATCGATAGGCGACGCCCGTATTTTTGCGGGCGAAATGTTCGAACCGTCGCCCGATCGAGTACTCGGGCAACGCCGGAACGATCTCGAGCGCTTCTTTCAACGCGAGCGCGTCGGGTACCCGAAGGAGTTCTTCGAGCGAACCCACGCCCACGACGTCGAGCATTTGCGCGATATCGCGCTGCGTATGGGGTGCGTACATTCTAGTGCGTTGCGATTTTCTCGTACTCGGCGGCGGCCAGCAGCTGCGCGGTTTCGGACGGGTCCGAAATGCGAAGCCTGAACAGCCAGCCGTTGCCGTAGGGTTCTTTGTTGACGGCCGCCGGGTCGTCGGTCAAACCCGCGTTAACCTCGAGAACTTCGCCCGAGATCGGCGTGAACAGGTCGGAGACGGCCTTGACCGATTCGATCACGCCCACGTTTGCGAATTGATCGATCTTCAGTCCGACCTTAGGCAGCTCGACGTACACGACGTCGCCCAGCGCGTTCTGCGCGTATTCGGTGATCCCGACCGTCGCCGTATCCCCGTCGATTTTCACCCATTCGTGCTCTTTGCTGTACAGCAAATTATCCGGCTGCGCCACGTTCTCTCTTCTCCTATTTTCCGCGGATTATTTCGGACGTTTGTAAAACGGCA
This sequence comes from Candidatus Tumulicola sp., assembly GCA_036509155.1. Lineage (GTDB taxonomy): Bacteria > Vulcanimicrobiota > Vulcanimicrobiia > Vulcanimicrobiales > Vulcanimicrobiaceae > Tumulicola. The sequence continues at coordinate 8,886 of DATCGB010000030.1, forward strand.
GCGGAACGACCGTTGCCGGGTGCTTCGTGCCGCGAATGTCGACCTCGAGAACCGCGCCGAGGGTTGCGGCCGCGCGCACGACCAGGGCGGTTGCGACGTTCTTGTTGCCGACCGACGGCGCCGGCGAACCACTGCGGATCTCCCCGGCGATGCGTCCGTCGAACCATACCGCGTAACCTTCGCGGGCCGGCGCGCGGCCCTGCATCACCAGGCCCGCGATGCGTGAAAAGTCGTCGCCGGCCAGCTGCGCGGTGAGGGCTTCCCGGCCGATAAACTGCGGCTTGCTCGTTTTGAGCGCCCACGTCTGCCCGGCCTGAACCGGCGTAATCTCCTCGGTCAACTCGTGTCCGTAGAGCGGCATGCCGGCCTCCAGACGAAGCACGTCGCGAGCGGCCAAGCCGCACGGCTCGAGCCCCTCGGCGGCGTGAGCGGCGAGCAGCGCGTTCCAAACGCCGGGCGCCGCCGCGTTGTCGAGAAACAGCTCGAAGCCGTCTTCGCCGGTGTATCCGGTCCGTGCGATGACGGCGGGGGCGCCCTCGACCCGATCCTCGACGCTAAAGTAGTACTTCATCGCGGCAAGGTCGACGCCGACGTGCGGCTGCAGCATCTCCACCGACTTGGGCCCCTGAATCGCGATCAGCGCGCGCGCGCCGTGCAGGTTTTCCAAGCCGACGCCCTCGCCCGGCAGATGCGCGCGCAGGTGCTTCCACATCTTGTCGGCGTTAGCGGCGTTGACGACCAGCATCCAGCGCCCGTCGAGACGATAAAAGATCGTATCGTCGTGGGCGCCTCCGCGCTCGTTGCAGAAAATATTGTAACGCGCTTGCAGCGGTTTCATGCCGGCCACCGAGTTGATCGTCAGCTCGTCGGCCCATTCCGCCACCCGCTCGCCGGTCAAGACGAACTGGCCCATGTGCGACAGGTCGAAGAGACCGGCGCGGTGCCGAACCGCGTCGTGCTCTTGCAAAGTGCCGGCATAACGTACCGGCATTTCGAAGCCGGCGTAGGGAACGAGCCGCGCCCCGAGCCCGACGTGCTCGTCGTACAGCGCGGTGCGCCGCAGGGCGTTGACGGATGCCGTCATACCGGCTTCTCGCGGGCGTCGCGTTTCGGCTTCTCGGCCGGATAGGTGTTGAGGAAATTCAGCGTGGCGTGCGCGACCATCTTGTCGCCGCTGCGCACGTTGACTTCGCCGTACACGACGCGACGGCCGGCTTTGAGCACGCGGGCTTCGGCGACGAGATCGTGCGGCGGGAGCGCCGGCGCGAGAAAATTGCACTGCAGCGAAACGGTCGTCGTGTCTTGCTCGCGGCCGAAGATCGACGCCAGCGCCACGTAAAACGCCGTATCGCACAGGCTGACGATCGCGCCGCCGTGAACCGCGCCGGTCGCGTTGGTAACTTCGGGCCGGAAGGGCATGCGCATCACCGCCTTACCGCGCTCGACTTTCTCGAGCTGCAAATCGAGCAGCAGAACGAAGTTTCCCCGCTCCTTTTCCCAGGCGTGCGGGGCGCGGCTATAATCGATGGCCATGGTAGGCGAGCTTTCCGGGAAGGAAGGCCTCTATCCCGGTTCCTCGCCGGTCGCCGGCGCCGCGATCGCGTCGTAGGCCGCGCGAAAATCGAGCGTTCCGCCGTCGAGCCACTGGGCGCCGTCCACGACCAACGTCGTACCGCTAATCCACGCCGCTTCGCCGGAGCACAGCCACAACGCCGCACGAGCGACGTCGTCGGGTTGTCCCAGACGCCCGAGCGGCACGGTCCGGCGCACCCGTTCCTCGACGTCCCCGACGCTCCATAAGTTCTTATCCGTTCCCTCGGTGTGGATCGGTCCCGGGGCGATGGCGTTGGCACGAATGCCGAAACGTCCCCATTCGGCCGCCAGCGTTCGCGTCATCGCGAGCACGCCGGCTTTCGCCGATGCGGAATGGACCGCGCCCGGTTCGCCGCTCCACGCATAGGCCGCGACGATGTTGAGGATCGCTCCCCGGCTCGCGCGCAACGCTTCGAAGGCCGCGCGCGTGCAGTAGAACGTTCCCAACAGCACGATGTCCACGACGCTCTTGAAACCGTTGGGCGAAAGGTCTTCCGACGGACAAACGAAGTTCCCGGCCGCGTTGTTGACCAGCACGTCGATGCGTCCGGTCCGCGCCGCGACTTCGTTCATAACGGCTTCGATGCGGGCCGCATCGCGCACGTCCGCCGCCAGGCCGAAAGCCCGGCCGCCGCCGCCGCGGATCGACTCGACGGTTTCGTCGAGCTTCTCCTGACGGCGCCCGATAACGCACACGTCGGCGCCTTCGAGTCCGAACGCGAGCGCCATCGCGCGGCCCAAACCCGTACCGCCGCCGGTGACGACCGCGGTCTTACCTTCGTAACGGCGTTCCGGGGCGCGCGGCATCGGGCTAGAATTCATCTCCGCCGGCGGCCAGCGCGCGGCGCAGATAGAGCGGCAGCGAAAACAGCCGCCGGTGCGTCTGGGCGTCGTAGAAGAAGTTTTCGCCGCGCAGTCCGGCGCAGTAGGCGTCGATCGCGGCCGGCTCGAGCGCCGCGACGTCGACCCGGTCGCTGCACGCGAGAAACGCCCAATCCGTGTCGAACGACGGCACGTGCGTAAAAAACGACGCCACGTGGGCGTAGTGCCGCCGCAGCGTGCGCGCCATCTTGCAGTGCAGCGACGCGTTGTGAACCGCCGCCGTACTCGCCTGGAGGACGTACACGCCGCCGTCGGACAGCCGCGCCTTGATCGACCTGAAGACGTCGTCGTTGAACAGCGGATTGCTCGGCGAGTCTTCCAGCGGCTCGGTAAGATCCGACACGATCGTCCCGTAGCGATCGCGGTCGTCACGCAGGAACGCCAGCGCGTCGCCGACGATCGTCCGCGCACGCGGATCGTCGAACGCGCCGTCCGACCACTCCGGCAGATAGCGCTTCGACAGGTCGATCACCAGGCCGTCGATGTCGACCATCGTGCACCGTCCGACGTCCGCGCAGCGCAGCACCTCGCGCAGCGTCGCACCCTCGCCGCCCCCCAGAATCAGCACGTCGCGGCGATCGGCGGCCGCAGCCAAGGCTGGGTGCACGAGCGTTTCGTGATAGATCTTTTCGTCGGTTTGCGCGCTTTGCGTATCGCCGTCCAAAATCAACATTTTTCCGAAAACCGGCGTGCCGAGAACGGCGATCTGCTGAAAGTCCGAACGCCCGTCGAAATAGGTTCGTTCGATGGCGTGGTGATGCTGCTCGGTCGGCGCCGACTCTTCGACGTACCACAGCCACCGTTGCGTCTTAGGCATGGCTTCCTCAGATTGGCGAAAACGAAAAGGAACCCCGCCTCGCGGCAGGGTTCCTCAGTGCCTCGGGAATCGTTAGGCGATTAAACGCAGACGCCGGCTACGACGAACTGCGCATGCGGCAGAAAAACCAGCTGCCCGGGATTCGGCGCACTGGGGATCCGCAGGGTTTTGCCGTTGGGTTTTCCGCCGATGGTTTCGTTCGGTGCCCACCCTTTGGCCGTCAAGATCGCCGGGAAGCACAGCGTCTTACCCGGATAACCATTTTCCGACGTTATGCTGAAGGCCGGGGTCGATGCGGGTTTGAGTTTATACTGGCTCGAGTTGATGAGTTCGGCGTACACGAAAACCTTACCGGGACATTTTTCGGGCTTGCCGTTGCCGGCCACGCAGTTGTTGCCGGTAGCGTACAGGGGAAACGATTTGCCCTTAACCT
>DATCGB010000031.1:0-3659 GCA_036509155.1 Candidatus Tumulicola sp.
CGCCCGCCGCCGGACTTCACCCCCGCGTGCGGATCGTCACGACCCAAGGAAACCTCTACGTCGCACTCTACCCGGAGTGGGCTCCGCTTACGGTTGCGAACTTTCTTCAGCTCGCCGGCCGCGGTTACTACGATCGCAATCGCTGGTTTCGTATCGTGCCGGATTTCGTCGTGCAGACCGGCGACCCGCACGGCGACGGAAACGGCGACGCCGGATATACCATCGGCGCCGAAGAAAATCCGCTCGAACAGCGCAGTTACGTCGTTTCGATGGGATTGAACTATGACGATAAGACGGCGACGCCGATTCGCGACTCGGCGGGAACGCAGTACTACGTCACGCTGTCGCCGCAGCTGCACCTCGACCGCGACTTCACGGTCTTCGGTGAAGTGACCGGCGGATTCGACGTGTTGGCGCGGCTGGTCGAATCGGACCAAGTCGTGCGCGTCGAACGGATTGCCGACGTACGTCTGTGAGCGCCTAGGCGCCTAGCGCGAGAACATCGAGGAAAGCGCGAACAGCGCGTTTTCGCGGCGCTCGAGGACGCGGCGGTAAAAATACCCGGCCCAGTGGGTGCCGAAGGGCGCGTAGACGCGCACGCGATAGCCTTGGGCGACCAGTTGCTCCTGCACCTGCGGCCGGCATCCGTAGAGCATTTGAAACTCGAAGCGTTCGGGCGGAATCGACTCGGTCGCAACGATCTCCTTGACGGCCGCCAGGAGCCGGCGATCGTGGGTGGCGATTCCCGGGTAGTTTCCGTGCATCAGCAGTTCGCGCGCCAGCTTCAAGAAATTTTCCCGAATCTGCGGCATGCTCGCGTACGCGATGTCCGGGGGCTCGTTGTAAGCGCCCTTGCAGAGCCGCACGCGCGCGCCGAGGGCGATCGCTCGAGCCACGTCGCCGGCCGTCCGCTTCAAGTATGCCTGGAGTACGATGCCGACATTTTTATGCACGGCAAAGGCACGTTCGAAGACGCGCAGCGTGGCCGAGGTCACGGCCGACCCTTCCATGTCGACGCGAACGAATGGATCGGGATTCTGGCGTGCCCGCTCGGCGATGCGGGTCAGGTTTTCCAGCGCGAAGTCTTCGTCGATCAGCAGGCCCATCGCCGTCAGCTTTAGCGACACGTTCGAGTCGGCGCCGGCGTCGCGCAACGCGTCGAGTATTTCGAGGTATCGACCGGTCGTCTCGATCGCCGCTTTCCGGTCGAGCACGTCTTCACCGAGGTAATCGAGCGATACCGTCAGACCTTTCGCGTTGAGTTCGCGCACCGTCGACACCGCCGCTTCGATCGTCTCTCCCGGCACGAAACGTTTGGCGAGAAAAAAGAAGTTTTTTTGAAACGAGGAGTCGGGCGCGAGCATTCGATCGAGAATGGCCATACCTTCAGAGTACGACGCCGCGCCGCAAAATCCACGCGCCCGCGAGGGCGGCCGCCGCCAGAACGATGAAGCCGTAGCACAAGGCCAAGGCTTCGCGGACGCCGCTAGCGGACAGCGACACGTAGAGGGCGACCGGGAGCGACGTCGGATGAAACGCGACGATGCTGGTCGCGCCGTACTCGCCGATGGCGCGCAGCCATGCAAAGGTAATGCCCGCTCCGACGCTGGCGGCCGCGCTGGGGAGCGCGATGCGCGTGAAGATGCGCCACTCGCTCGCGCCCAAGGTTCGCGCCGCATCTTCGTACACCGGGTCGAGGGCGCCGAACGCGGCGGTCGCGGCAATGGCGACGAACGAACCCGAAACGAAGAATTCCGCCACGCCGACGCCGAGCAGGGAATCGGGAACGATCACGCCATGCGCCGCCAGCCAGTGGCCCAGCGGCGACCGGATGCCGAAAATGTAGATCAGCATCAGCCCCGACGCGACCGGCGGAAAGGCCAGCGGAAGGGCCAGCAGAAATATGGCCGCCGCTCGTAGCCTGAGCGGCACGCGAGAAAAGTAGTAGCCGGCCGGAACGCCCAGCAGGGTCGCGAAAAGCGTCGCCCCGAGCGAGGCCATCAGCGATACTCGCAGTGCGTCGCGCCCGGCGGCATTGAAGCCGACCGCCGCCTCGTGCGGCGACATCGACGCCAGCACCGCCGCCACCGGACCCACGACGACCACGAGCAAAAGCAAAGCGGCCACCGGAAAAAGGGGGCTCGGAAAAGGACGCGGCATCATCCCCGAAAGTTTAGCAAACCATCATCCGGTACGCGAGGCGGGGCTTCTTCGCCGGCCGGCGGAGAAACCGTGATTTCGTGACCGCCTTCTTCAAGATCGCCTTTGTGGCGCTGAGTTTGTCGCTCGACGTCTTCGCCGTGAGCATCGGGGTGGGCGTCCGCGGCGTTCCGGCCCGGCTCAAATGGCGGATCGGCGTGGCCTTTGCATGCGCCGAAATTACCATGAACCTGATCGGCGCCGGGCTGGGTCTGGTGGCCGGCCGGCTGCTCGGCGAGGTCGCCGGCTACATCGGTTTCGTCGCCCTGATCGCCCTGGGCGCCTACATGATGAAGGAGAGCGGCAGCGAATTCTCGGGCGCATCCAAGCTCGATTTGTCCAAAGGCTGGGGTCTGACCGTAGCGGCGCTGTCGATCAGCCTCGACTCGCTCGGCATCGGGTTCTCGATCCTCTACATCGGGGTGCCGCCGGCAATTTCGCTGACGGTAATCGGACTGACTTCGGTCGCGGCGACGGCCGCCGGGCTCGCGCTGGGCGAGCGGCTCGGCGCCTTTGCCGAGCGCTATGCCGGGTTTGTCGGCGGACTGCTCCTGACGCTGACCGGTCTGGCCTTCATCGCCTTGAAGTACTTCCACCTAGGGTAATGGGAGCGTGAACGCCGGTCGAGCCCTGTTCGACATGGTGCGCGCGATCGACGCGCGCGCGCTGTTCGTCGTCGGAATCGGGAAAAACGTCGGCAAGACGGTTACGGCCGCAGCCGTCTACGCGGCCGCGTATGCAGCCGGCATCCGCGTCGCGATGATCTCGATCGGGCGCGACGGTGAGGCGGCCGACGCCGGCGACGCGCGGCCCAAGCCGCGGCTCTTCCTGCGTCCGGGCACGACGATTGCGACCGCTCGCGACGTGCTGCCGCGCTCGCCCGCGGTGGAGATGCTCGATCTTTCGCCGCTGCAGACCGCGGCAGGCCCGTTGGTTTACGCTCGCGTCGCGCACGCGGCCTACTACGAACTCGTCGGTCCGCCGACCGCCGCAGGCGTGCGCGTAGCGCTCGAAGTGTTACGTGCTCACGCCGACCTAACGATCGTCGACGGCGCGATCGACCGGGTCGCGGCATTGGCCGGCGGCGACGGTGCGATCGTGGTTGCCGGCGGCGCGTCGGCCGGAGGAACGATGCAGGAAACGGTCGATGCCATGCGCGCGTTAGCGACGCGGCTGACCGTCCCGCGGTACGATCTGCAGCGCGATTCGATCCGCATCGACGGGGCGTTGACGGCGGCTCGCGCCGCCGCGCTGATCGGCGCGCGGGAATCTCGCCAAATCGTGGTTCGTGATCCGACGCAGATCGCGCTGACCGGGAAAGCGGCTTCGCATGCGTTCGAACGCCTGCAGATTCGCTGCGAGCGGCCGCTTCGAGTGATGGCCGCAAGCGTGGCTTCGATCGGCCGCGAGCGCACGTTCGAACCGCGGGCCTTCGCCCGCGCGGTCGCCGATGCGACCGG
>DATCGB010000032.1:0-2387 GCA_036509155.1 Candidatus Tumulicola sp.
ATCGAGGATGCCGGCAAACTCCCAGATGCGCGGATCGGGAGTACCCGCGAATGGCGCGTCGGGTGTGGCGTTATACGGAATGAGGTTCACGTGATACAAATGCCCGCGCATGAGCCGCGCCAGTTTTTGCGCGCAGTCGGCATCGTCGTTTACGCCTTCGAGCATCACGTATTCGAAAAAGACCTTACGACGGGTTTTCTCGACGTAGCGTTCGCAGGCGGCCATCAACGCATCGATCGGAAACTTTCGATTGACCGGCATGAACCGCGAGCGCACCTCGTCGCTGGGAGCGTGCAGCGAAATCGCCAGGTTTACCTGAAGGTGCTCGTCCGCAAAGCGATCGATCTTGTCGACCAGCCCGACGGTGGAAATCGTGATATGTCGGTGACCCAAACCGAATCCGTGAGGGTCGTGGAGCAAGGCGACCGCGTCCATCACGGCATCGTAGTTGTGAAAAGGCTCGCCCATGCCCATAAAGACGACGTTCGTGATGCGCTTCCCGCGGACGCCCAGTTCGCGCGCGAAAAACAGCGCCTGGTCGAAGATTTCGACGGCGTTAAGGTTGCGCGTAAAGCCGGCTTGCCCGGTCGAGCAGAAGGCGCACGCGAACGCGCATCCGGCTTGGGACGAAATGCACGCCGTCGTACGATCGCCGTTGTGCTCCATGAGCACGGCTTCGACTTCCTTCCCGTCGTGCAGACGGAACAGTCCCTTCGTTGTTTGCCCGTCGTTGGAACGCTGCACGACGACCGGCTCGACCGACGAAAACGCGAGCCCGCGCGCCGCTAACGTCTCGCGCAGCGTTTTGGGAAGGGTCGTAACCGCGCCGACGCCGTCGAGAAGCTCTTTGGTCGCGGCGCGGTAGAGCTGGGTCAGGCGGTAGGGTTTGCACTCGTTCGCGCGCTCGAAATCCTCGACGCCGGAATACCCGGCGCGGGTGACGACGTGCTGGAGCCAAACGCGGCGCGGGTCGCGGATCACGCGGCCCATTGTAGCATACCTCTCGGCGGCTTAGTCGAACAGGCCCGACTGCTGCGGCAAGGTTCCAACTGCCGCCAACTCGTCGAGTTTCGAACGCACCGCTTTGAGATCGGCCCACACCAAGCGTTTGACGGCTTCGATTTCGCCGCCGGTTTGCCGCAAGACGTAGGCCGGATGGAACGACACCATCAGCGCGATGCCGTTGGGCCCGGCGTACCAGCGCCCGCGCATTTTGGTGATTTGAAAGTCTCGTCCGAGGAACGATTTCGCGGCCGGCGCGCCGAGCGCGAGGATCGCGTCGGGCGCGATGACGTCGATCTGTTCGTCGAGAAACGGGCGGCAGTTCGCCATCTCGTCGGGCTCGGGCGCGCGGTTGCGCGGGCCGCGCGGACCGGCCAGCGTCGGCCGGCATTTCACGGTGTTGCAAATATAGGCGTCTTCGCGCGCGAGTCCGATCGCCGCGAGCATTTTGTCGAGCAGCTGGCCGGCTCGGCCTACAAACGGCCGGCCGAGGCGATCTTCGGTCTCCCCGGGCCCCTCGCCGACCACCATCAAGCGCGCGAGCGGGTCGCCTTCGCCGTAGACGCTGTTGCGCCGCTCGTAGCCGATCGCGCACTTCCGGCAGACGTTCGCAGCGGTCGCGGCCCGCGCCAGCAGGCGCTCGCGCCGAGCCCGCTCCTCCAGACTCAACGCCCCGGTCCTCCCGCGGCTTTGTCGAAGCGCACCGCCTGCCCGAAGGCCACCACCTTGCACGAACCGTCGGCGCCTTCCGAAACGTAAAACTGTAACCCAACGACCGCGTTGGCACCGAGTTCGCCGGCGCGCAGCCGCAACGCCTCGAGCGCTTCGCTGCGTAACTGCTCGGCGTCGCCGAGAAACTCGCCGGCCGCCAAACCGATCAGCATGCCGAGGCTTCGGAACGTCGAACGCAGGCGGTTGCGCTGTCGCGATGCGCTGCCCGAAACGAAACCGTAAGACGCCAGCGTTCGGTACCCGTCAAGGTCGTCGAAGGTCACGACGTCGTCGCGATCGATCATGGCCGGCGGCAGGCTACTTCGTGTCGGCGGTCGGAGAGGAGACGCATGCCGGAAAGTTCACCGTCCGTGCTGATCATCCGCCTCGATGCGATCGGCGACGCGCTGGCGCTCGCGCCGCTGTTGGCCGCGTTTCGCGCCCGCGGAATCCCCACGGACGTCGTGCTGCGCCCCGCCAACTCCGGCGTCTTCTCATCGCGCGCCGCGCGGCATATCGTTACGAGCACGTTCGATTTGCGGTCTCGCGAGCCGTCCAATTTGGCGACGATCCGAGGTCTCGGCCGCGAACTCGCCACGCGAGGCTACACGCACGCGCTGGTTGCTACCGAAGATCCGGGCGGCTACCGGCTGGCGCGCGCGTCGCAAGCGCCG
>DATCGB010000033.1:0-21100 GCA_036509155.1 Candidatus Tumulicola sp.
TCTCGCGCCCGATTTCCGAACTCGGCATCTACCCCGCGGTCGATCCGCTGGCTTCGACGTCGCGCATTCTCGATCCGCAAATCATCGGCGAGGAGCATTATGCCGTGGCGCGCGGCGTGCAGGAAGTTCTCCAGCGCTACAAAGATTTGCAGGACATCATCGCGATTCTCGGCGTCGAAGAGTTGGCCGAAGAAGACAAAGTCATCGTCGGACGGGCGCGGCGCATTCAGCGGTTCTTTTCGCAGCCGTTCTTCGTTGCCGAACAGTTCACCGGGCGCGGCGGCAAGTACGTCAAGCTCAGCGAAACGATCGCGTCGTTCAAAGAGATTCTCGAGGGCAAAGTCGATAATCTGCCGGAGTCGGCGTTCTTCTACGTCGGGACGATCGACGAGGTCAAGGAAGCCGCCGCGAAGACGGAAGCCGCGGTCTAGCCGGACATGGCCGGCCACGCGATTGCTTTCAAGCTGATCACCCCCAAGCACGTCGCTTTCGAAGGCGATGCCGAACTCGTCATCGCGGTCACGACCGAAGGCGAGGAAGGCATCCTTCCGGCGCATGCGCCGTTTCTCGCCGCGTTGAAGCCCGGGATTTTGCGCGCCAACGTGATTAAGGACGGGACCGCTTCGCGGCTCGAAGTGGCGACGAGCGAGGGCTTCATGCAGGCGCTGCCCGATCGCGTGACCGTGCTGGTCGACGAGGCGCTTCGTTTCGAAGACGTCGACGTGGCCGCGGCCCGCGAGGATTTGGCGGCGGCAGTCGAGCGCCAGAAGGCGGCTGCCGGCGACCCGGCGGCCTTCGCGCGCGAACAGGCCGTCATCGACTTTGCGAGCGCGAAGCTGCGCCTCACGGGTCAGCATTAGCGCGGCCGGCCCCCGCCGCCGACAATGTTCCGGACCCCCGACCAGCGAATCGGAGTTCGGAGTAAAGACATGCTGGATCGTTTAGAGACGACGCTTCGCGTCCGGGGCGGCGCGCGGCTGGAAGGGTCGGTTGCGACGCACGGTGCGAAGAACGCCGCGCTGCCGATCATGGCGGCCGCCCTGTTGGCCAAAGGTACCGTGACGCTCCACCGCGTCCCGCGCATTACCGACGTTTCGGTCATGTGGTCGCTTCTCGAAGCGCTTGGCGCGCGCATTCGCTACGAAGGCGACAACACGGTCACGATCGATGCCAGCAACGTCGCCTCGTACCGGGCGCCCTACGCGCTGGTGCGCAAACTGGCGGCGTCGTTCGATATCGTCGGTCCGCTGCTCGGGCGCTTCGGGCGCGCCGAAGTCCCGCTTCCAGGCGGCTGCGTGCTGGGCACGCGCGCGACCGACATGCACGAGCAAGCCTTCGTCGCGCTGGGATGCGAAGTGCGCAACGCGCACGGGTATCTCATCGCCGAATCCAAACACCGCCGTCTGCAAGGCGCCACGATCGAGTTCCGCCTTCCAAGCGTGGGCGCGACGAAAAATGCGATGCTGGCCGCAGTGCTCGCCGACGGCGTGACGACCCTCAAGAACGTCGCGATGGAACCCGAGGTCGTCGACCTTGCGAACTTCTTGGTCGCGATGGGCGGGAACGTCAAGGGACAGGGCACCGATACGATGGTGATCGACGGCGTGGCCGAGCTGCGCGGCACCGAGTATGAAATCATTCCCGATCGCATCGTGACCGGAACGCTGCTGCTGGCCGGCGCGATCACGCGCGGCGACGTCACCGTTACCGGATGCCGCCCCGACCATCTGCGCAGCGTCGTCGACAAGTTCGTCGAATGCGGCGTCGTGACGGGAACCGGCGACGACTGGATCCGCGTGCAAGCCGACGGCATTACCGGCGGCACCGACATTCTCACGGCTCCCTATCCCGGATTTCCTACCGACCTGCAGCCGCAGATGGTCGGATTTCTCGCCACCTGCCCGGGCCCCAGCGTCGTCGAGGAATCGATTTTCAACGCGCGCTTTTCGTACGTGAACGAGCTCGCGCGCATGGGTGCCGACATCAAAGTCGCGATGGAAAGCAACTCCGCGGTCATTCGCGGGGTCGAGCAACTCTCCGGAGCCCCGGTCGAAGCGCCCGACATCCGTGCCGGCGCCGGACTCGTCGTAGCCGGCCTTGCGGCCGCCGGCGAGACCGAGATCATCGGCCTAGAATTCATCGATCGGGGCTACGAACGCTTGGAAGAGCTGCTTTCCGAACTGGGCGGCCAAGTGCAGCGCAGCAGCGGCGTGACGCCGCTCGTCGAGCCGAGCGGATTCTTCGAAACGAGCGAATACCCGCGCGTCACGGCGGCGGGTTAGGCCCGAGTCCCCAGCGTACACTTGCCCGAGCGGCTTTTTTTCTAACGGGAGTCTATTTTGGATATCGGCATCGATCTCGGCACGGCCAACGTGCTCGTGCACGTCAAGGGTAGGGGCATCGTTCTGCGCGAGCCTTCGGTCGTGGCAAAGGACATGAACACGGGGCGAGTGCTGGCCGTCGGCGAGGAGGCTCGCTTGATGCTGGGCCGGACGCCCGCGCACATTCACGCAATCCGTCCGCTGCGCGACGGCGTGATTGCCGATTTCGAAGTCACCGAAGCGATGCTTTCGTATTTCATCAAAAAAGTGATGAAAGATCGGTCGTGGTGGTCGTCGATCGTCAAACCGAAACCGCACGTCACGATTTGCGTGCCGGCCGAAATCACCAGCGTCGAAGAACGCGCCGTGAAAGACGCCGCCAAACTCGCCGGAGCGCGCGACGTCGAAATCGTGGAAGAGCCGATGGCGGCGGCGATCGGCGCGGGCCTGCCGATCGACGGACCCTCGGGGAGCATGGTCGTCGACATCGGCGGCGGGACCACCGACGTGGCCGTCATATCGCTGGGCGGCATCGTCGTCTCGCAGTCGATTCGCGTTGCGGGCAATAAGATGGACGACGCGATCGTGCGCTACATTCGCCGCGTATACAACCTGATGATCGGCGAACGAACCGCCGAAGAGATCAAGATCAAACTCGGATCGTCGTACAAGCTCGAACAAGAGCTGGCGATGGAGATTCGCGGGCGCGACTTGATCAACGGGTTGCCGAAAACCGTGAAGATCACGAGCGAAGAGATTCGCGAAGCGCTTTCCGAACCGATCGCCGCGATCGTCGAGGCGGTCAAAGCCGTGCTCGAAAAAACGCCCCCCGAACTCGCGGCCGACATCATCGATCGCGGTATCATCATCACCGGTGGCGGCGCGCTGCTGCGCGGCCTGGACAAGCTGCTCTCGGAAGTGACCGGCGTTCCCGCGATTGTGGCCGAGGATCCGCTTTCATGCGTCGCCCTGGGCACGGGATCGCGCGTTCGCGTGTGAGCGGTGCGCGATGAGCATCGGCGCCGCGATCGACGCCCGCAGCGAAACCACGGCGGACGTCGCCGAGGAGGTGGCCCGCACGGTCTTCGGCGGCGGCACGGTCATTTTTCCCAACGACACGAGTTACGGCATCGGCTGCGACCCGTACCACTCCGAAGCAATCGACCGGATCTACGCTGCCAAGGGGCGCCCGGATAATCGCCCGCTCACGATCCACCTGGCATCCCCGGCAGAATTCCTCGAGTATGCGGGCGACAACGCGTTAGCCGTGCTCGCTGCCAAGCGGCTCCTGCCGGGGCCGGTGATCTTGCTGGTCCGCAAGCCGGCGTTCATCAGCGACGAGCTCGCCGCCGGCTTGCAAACGCTCGCTTTTCGCGTTCCCGACGATCCGTTCGCCCGGATGCTTTTGGAGCGGTGCGGCCCGCTCGCCGGCACGACCGTCAACCGCAGCGGCGAGCCGCGATACCTGGGCGGCGACGATCGGTCGATGCTGCCGCCGGCGGATCTTTTGATCGAGCACGGACCGACGCGCTACGACCGCGAATCAACCATCGTCGATATTTCCGGTCCGCACGCGCGTCTCTTGCGCGAAGGCACGATTCAGGCTAGCCGCTTGGCGGAACTTTTGGGACCGATCGAACGTCCCACGATAAAGGTGCGCACGCAACAACCATGATTCGCTCGATCTGGGCGCCCGTCGCCGCCATCGCCCTGGCCGCCACCGCGTTTGCGTCGGCGGCTCCGACGCCGCGGCCGGGGGCCGTCAAGCCGCCGGCCCATCTTCCGGCCCCGCCGGCCGCGCCCAACCCGGGTGCCGGTGCGAAATTCGACTTGGGCGTCTGGACGGTGCACGCCAGTTCGGTCGATGCAAACTTCAAAACCGGCGACTTCAGCACGAAAGCGAAAGTCGTCATGACGCGCCAAGGCGGCGACGTCACCGCCGATCGCGCCAACGGAAATTACAAAACGCAGATCGTGAACCTGACCGGACACGTCGTCATGCACGATACCCAAGGCGATTACGGCGGCCTGTCCGCTTCCGGATCGACCTCGAACGGTCCGTCGACGCTCACCGCCGACAAGGCGCAGATCGACGGCGCCGCAAAAATTTACAAAGCGATCGGCAACGTGCACTACGTTCAGGGCGACACCGTCGTCGACTCCGAAACCGGAACCCTCAACGATGCGACGCACGACTTGTTTCTGCACGGAAACGTGCACATCGTCCAGGGGACGCGGAAAGTCAACGCGCAGGACGTCGTGTACAACACCATCACCGCAAAGGCGCACGCCGAGGGCGACGTCACGATGGAGTTCCCGGGGCAGTTGCACCGCGGGCTGGCGACCCCCAAACCGCTCAAAGTCCCGAAAAATCCGCTGACGAAACCGGCGACGCCTACCAGCGCGACCGCCAGCCCGCCGGCTTGAACCCTCCGTCGCTCTTCGAGTCGCCGGACTTCGTGCCGTTAGCGGCCCGGATGCGGCCGCGAACGCTCGACGAGTTCGTCGGACAGGAGGACGTGCTCGGCCCGGGACGCGCGTTGCGGCGCGCGATCGAAACCGACGCGGCGCCTTCGATGATTCTTTGGGGGCCGCCGGGCACCGGAAAAACGACCCTGGCCGAAATAGTCGCGCGATCGACCGGCGCGCACTACGAACGGATCTCGGCGGTGAGCGCGGGCGTTGCCGATCTGCGGCGCGTCGTCGCCGATTCGCAGGCGCGTCGCCGGGCGGGCACGCGTTCGGTGCTGTTCATCGACGAAATTCACCGCTTTAACAAAGGCCAGCAAGACGCGGTCTTGCCCTACGTCGAGGACGGCACCATTACGCTTATCGGTGCGACTACCGAAAACCCGTCGTTCGAAGTCAACTCGGCGCTGCTTTCGCGGGCCCGGGTCTTCGTGTTGAAACAACTTTCCGACGAAGAGATCGGGCGCATCGTCGATCGCGCCTTGGTCGACTCGGAGCGCGGCCTCGGCAAGCTGCACGTGCGGCTCGAAGACGACGCGCGGGCGACGCTCGTCGGCCTGGCAAACGGTGACGCCCGAGCGGCGCTCAACGCGCTGGACTTCGCCGCCGCATCGGCGCCCGAGCTCGACGGAGTGCGCGGCGTCACCAAACCGCTGGTATCCGAAGCGATGCAGCGCCGCGGCTCGACCTACGACAAGGGCGGGGAAGCCCACTACGACACGATCAGTGCGTTCATCAAGTCGATGCGCGCGAGCGATCCGGACGCTTCCGCGTACTGGCTGGCGCGCATGCTCGAAGGCGGCGAGGATCCACTGTTCGTCGCGCGGCGTCTGGTGATCTTCGCTTCGGAAGACGTCGGACTAGCCGATTCGGGCGGGCTGCAGGTCGCGATCGCGGCCCAGCAGGCGGTGCATTTTATCGGGATGCCCGAAGGCTACTACCCGCTCGCGCACGCCACCCTGTACCTCGCAACCGCACCGAAGAGCAACAGCGTCGGCCGGACCTACGGGGCCGCCCTGCAGGACGTGCGCGAAACGCGCAACGATCCCGTCCCGCTGCACCTGCGCAACGCTCCGACCGGCTTGATGCGCGGCCTGGGGTACGGCAAAGATTACCACTACGCGCACGACGATTACGCGGTCGTGCAGGCCAATCTTCCAGGGAATTTATCCGGCCGGCGCTACTATCGGCCGGGCGATCGCGGCGACGAAGCGCGGTTCGCCGGCGAGGTAAAAAAGAGACGGCCCGAGTAAGACTCGGACCGCCCCTTTCCCGTTGCTACTTCTCGGAGTTATGCGTTGGAGCTTCGCACGAGAGTTATAGTAAAACAGCCCGCTGGGAGCGTCCTGTGAGCCAAAAAAATTCTGCGCGCATCTACCTCGACTACGCGGCCACGACGCCGCCCTCCCGCGAGGCCGTCGCCGCGATGGCGGGCGCCTCGGAAGCCGGTAGTTATAACCCCAGTTCGCTGCACGCCGAAGGCAGGCGGGCGCGAGCTTTGCTCGACGAGGCGCGCGACCGTGTCGCGTCGGCGCTGGGCGCGGCACGCAAGGAGGTCGCATTTACCGCAAGCGGCACCGAAGCCGACAATCACGCGCTCGTCGGCGTCGTGCGCGCGTTGGGCCGGCGAGGTCATGTGGTCGTCAGCGCGATCGAGCATCACGCGGTGCTGCGCGCGGCCGAGGCCCTGCGCGATGAGGGCTTCGACCTTACGATTTTGCCGGTGGACGAATGCGGGCGCGTCGATCCACGCGCGTTTGCCGAGGCGTTGCGGGACGAGACGCTGGTCGCTTCGGTGATGTATGCAAACAATGAGATCGGAACGGTGCAGCCGATCGCGGAGCTGGCGGCACTCGCCCACGAACGCCGCGTCGTTTTCCATACCGATGCCGTTGCGGCGGCCGGATGGCTGCCGATCGACGCGCCGTCGCTGGGCATCGACCTGCTCTCGCTTTCGGCCCACAAGTATTACGGACCCAAAGGTACCGGCGTGCTGTACGTCCGCGACGGGACGCCGCTGGCTCCGCTGGTTCGCGGCGGGGGCCAAGAGTTCGGGCGGCGGTCGGGGACGGAGAACTTGGCTGGGATCGTGGGCGCCGCCACCGCGCTGGAACGGGCGGTCAACGGTCGCGAAACCGCCGTGCGCCGGACCGGCGCGTTGCGCGACCGCTTGCAGGCGGGCATCTGCGAAACCATTCCCGACGTTCGGATCAACGGTGCGGACGCGGCTCGCTTGCCCAACAATCTCAACGTAAGCTTTGCCGGCATCGAGTCCGAGGCGCTCCTGGTGCGCTTGGACCTGGCCGGCGTGGCGGTTTCCGCCGGAAGCGCGTGCACTTCGGGAGTTCTCGAACCCAGCCACGTCATCGCGGCGCTCGAAAGCGGGTCACGTTGGCAAACCGGGGTGATTCGCTTTTCGCTGGGTACGCCCACAACGCAGCCTGAAATCGACCAGGTGTTGGAGATCTTGCCGCCGATGGTCGCCTCCCTACGCCGGTTTGCGGGGACTCCTACGTAAGATTCGGTCGCGAACGGGGATAAAGAGAGAGCGGCCCGAATGGGCCGGCGCTCGGCAGTCCAGCGAACAAGCACTTCGCTAGAGGAGAAGGATAGGCGTGACTTCCACGGAGATCGGCGTCTTGGTGCTCGACGTTCTCGCAGGCGTGGGGGTACTGCTCGTCGGCCTCGGGGTCCTGATCGGCATGCTCGCGTTGGCGAAAACGCTGCGCCGCGTGAACGTGACGCTCGACGGTCTCGACCGGCAGCTCGAGAATCTCGGCGAGCCGGTGGTAAAAACGCTGGGTCACGTCGACGGCATCGCGGACACGGCCGACGTAACGCTGGCGCGATTGGGCGGGGTGGTGAAATCGCTGGAGAACGTAGCCGGAAGTATTTCGGAAACGGCGGCGCTTACTAAAAGCGCGCTGTCTCCGGCAATCGTCAACGTCGGCGCGGCGATAACCGGCGTCAGCAGTGGTTTGCGGCGCCTGGTAACGGGAAAGACGTCAACGGATCAATCCTAATGGGAGCAGATGTATGAGTAATGGCAAGGGCGGAGGCTTCTTCGCCGGTTTTCTTCTCGGTTCCATCGTCGGCGGCGCGGCCGCCGTGCTTCTGACGCAGGAAGACACGCGAGATTTGCTGGTCGGCAAAGCGCGCGAAGCCGGCAACATGGCTAAGGACGCTACCGACGATCTGCGCGGAAAAGTTACCGACGCCGCTTCGCAGTGGCAGTCCAGCGCATCGGATCTCTACGAACGCGGGAAAAACGTCGTCGATAGCGCGCGAACCAACGTCGACGCAGCGGTCGACGAGGGCAAGAGCAGTGCCGATGCCGCGCGAACCGACCTTCAAGAACAAGCCGGGAGCGGTAATCTTGGACATTAAAGTACAGGTTCGCGAAGCTCCCGGCGACTGTTACATCGTCGATCTCAGTGGAGAAATCGACGTCTATACTTCGCCCAAGGTCAAGGACGCCGTTGGCGAACTCATCGACCGCGGCGTCTACCACCTGGTCATCAATCTCGAAAAGGTCCGCTACATCGACTCCACCGGTTTGGGAGTCCTCATCGGCGGTCTCAAGCGCGTCCGCGAGCACGGCGGTTCGGTAAACCTCGTGTGCACGAATCCGCAGATCAAGAAGATCTTCGACATTACCGGGCTCGTCAAGATCTTCGGTATTTTCGACAACGAGGACGCGGCGATGAAAGCCCTAGCTTGAATCCGGCCATCGAACCCACGACCTCGAATCTCGTGGAGCTGCGCATTCCGTGCCGTGCCGAATGGGTCGCGCTGGCGCGGCTCGCGGCGGCGGCGGTCGCCAACCGTTTGAAGTTTTCGATCGAAGAAATCGAAGACGTAAAGCTGGCGGTAGCCGAGGCTTGCACCGCCGTCATCCAACACGAAAACCACGGCGAGTTCATCGAGCTGACGTGCGAGACGCTGCCTGCCGCGCTGCGCATTCGCGTTCACGACGCCGGTCGCCACCTGCCGTCGTCCCAGGACGGTGCCAGCCTGGGTTTCGACGAAGCCCGCGTCGCTGGGCTGGGCGTGTTTCTTATTCGAACCCTCATGGATGAAGTCGGATACGAGGTCGACCCCGAGTTGGGAACCGACTTGCGCATGGTCAAGAGACTCGCCGGTAATCCAGGCTGACGCCAGTGCACGAACGGGATGACGCGCGTCCGGACCGCAAGCGGACGCGAGCGCTTTTTTTGCGTTTTATCGACGTGCGCGCGCAACGCGCGGAACGGCCCGAATCTCCCGATGCGGAATACGAACGTCTACGCAGCGAGTTGGTCGTCGCCCATCTCAATTTGGCGCGATTTCTGGCGGTGAAGTTTGCCAACCGCGGCGAACCGCTCGACGACTTGATACAAGTCGGCACCGTCGGGCTGCTCAAGGCGATCGACCGCTTCGACGTGGATCGCGGGGTCGAGTTCACGACCTACGCGACGCCGACGATCGTCGGTGAAATTAAGCGGTATTTTCGCGATAAGGGCTGGGCGGTCAAAGTCCCGCGCCGCCTGCAGGAGCTCAACCTTGCGGTCAACCGCATGAGCGACAAAATGGCCATCGAGTTCGGGCGCAGCCCGACCGTGGGCGAACTGGCCGAGCGGCTGGGAGCCGGCGAAGACGACATTCTTGAGGCGCAAGAACTCGGGCAGGCGTACAATCTGCTCTCGCTCGACAGCGAAGTGTCGGGCGAAACCGATAAAAAATCGCAGACGCTCGCGGACACGGTGGGCGTGACCGATGCGGGCTTAGAGCTGCTCGAAGACCGGGCCAATCTCGAACGCGCCTTTCACGTGCTGACCGGCCGCGAACGCGTCATCATTTACTTGCGCTTTTACGAGTCGGTCTCGCAGACCGAGATCGCGAAGCGGCTGAGCGTTTCGCAGATGCACGTGTCCCGGCTCCAGGCCAAGGCCCTCGAAAAACTCCGGGCGGTTCTAGCGGAGCAATAGCGTCCTCGCAGTAATTCTGCTATCATTTCCCGTTGACGCCCATGAAAAGTCAGGAACTCCGCCAAGCCTGGATCGATTTCTTCGTTGCAAAACGGCATCGGCTGCTGCCGCCGGCGACGTTGATCCCGCACGAAATGTCCACCACGCTCTTCACGATCGCGGGGATGGAGCAGTTCGTGCCGGTCTTTCTGGGCGAGCAGCCGCCGCCCGCGCCGCGCGCGGTTACCGTCCAGCGCTGCCTGCGGGTGGCCGGCGCCAAGAGCGACATCGAGAACGTCGGCCGGACCGGGCGCCACGGCACCTTCCTCGAGATGCTTGGGAACTTCAGCTTCGGCGACTACTACAAGCGCGAGGCGATCGCCTGGGCGTGGGAGTTCTTGACCCAGGTACTTCGACTCGATCCGGCCCGCATCTTCGTCACCGTTCATACCGGCGACGACGAGACCGAACGCATCTGGACCGAGGACATCGGGCTGGAAAAGTCGCGCGTAACGCGCTTCGACGAAGATAATTTTTGGACGATGGGTTCGACCGGGCCGTGCGGTCCGTGCACCGAACTGTTTTACGATCTGGGCGAAGACTACGCGAGCGGCCCCGACGACGACGGACCCAACAAGGGCGATCGGTTCGTCGAATTCTGGAACATCGTCTTTCAGCAGTACAATCGTACTTTCGACGGCAACCTGCGCGAGCTCCCGCGCAAAGCGATCGACACCGGGGCGGGTTTCGAACGCGTGCTGGCCATTTGCAACGGCCTCGCATCGATGTACGACACCGATCTCTTCACCGACATCGTCGCGGCTCAGCCGGAGGCCGGCCAGTCGTCGCTGGCGGACTCGGAGCGGCGCGTGCGCCGGAACATCGTCGCGGACCACGCGCGAGCGGTGACCTTTCTTTTGAACGATGGTATCTATCCGTCGAACAACGATCGCGGCTACGTGCTGCGTTTTCTGATTCGGCGCGCGATCCGTAACGGCCGGCTGCTGGGTTATCCGAACGGCTTTCTTACCGACCTGGTGCCGGCCGTCGTCGCGTCGCTAGAATCCGGATATCCCGAACTGCGCCGCAATGCCGCCCGGATCGCTTCCGCGCTGCGCACCGAGGAGCAGATTTTCGACCGCACGCTGGAACGCGGTATGTCGATGCTCGACCGGGTGCTGGCCGACGCGATTGCCGCCGGAACGCGGCTGGTAAGCGGCGAGGACGCCTTTTCGCTGCACGATACGTTCGGCTTTCCGGTCGAACTGACGCGCGAAATCGCGGCCGAAAGCGGTGCGACCGTCGACATGACAACCTTCGAGTCGCTGATGAACGCGCAACGCGAGCGCGCCCGCGACGACGCGGCCGCCAAGCGCGCCGTGGTGAGCCTGGCGGACGTCCCGGCGGTCAAGAGCGCGTTTACCGGCTACGACGGGTTGGAAGGCGAGGGCGAAGTCGTCGCCATTCTCACCCACGATCGGCCGGCTGCTTCGCTATCGCAAGGCGAAGAGGGAACGCTGGTCTTGGATGCATCGTCGTTTTATGCCGAGCGGGGCGGTCAGATCGGCGACCGCGGCATCGTCATCGCCGGTGCGGGCACGTTTGAAGTTCGCGATACGCAGTACCTCGGCGAAGCGATCGCCCATCATGGCATCGTCACGGCCGGCGAAATCGTCGTCGGCGAGCGCGTTCGCACGGCCGTTCACGAGTGGTGGCGGCGCGAGATTCGCCGCCACCACACGTCGGCGCATCTGTTGCAGCGGGCGCTCAAAGACGTGCTTGGCGACGAGGTGAACCAAGCCGGTTCGTGGGTCGGAATCGATCGCATGCGATTCGATTTCCGATGGTCCGGGGGCGCGTTGAGCGGCGAACAAAAACGCGCGGTCGGGCGTCGCGTCAACGAAATGATTCGCGAGGATTCGCATTTGGTTACGCGCGTGCTCGCGTTGGAGGAAGCGCAGCAGACGGGCGCGATTTGGATGCCCGGGGAGAAGTACGGCGAGTCGATTCGCGTGGTTTCGGCCGGTCCGTCGATCGAGTTTTGCGGCGGAACGCACTCGCATTCGACCGGCGAACTCGGGATGTTTGTGATCCTGTCGGAGTTTTCCGTCGGCACCGGGGTTCGCCGCATCGAATCGTGCGTGTCGCAAGCCGCCGAGGATTTGGTGGGCCGCCAGGGCGAGCTGATCGGCGAGTTGTCGTCGGCGCTGGCGACGTCGCCCGAAGAACTCGAAGAGCGCGTCGGCGGCCTTCAACGCGAACTTCGCGACCTGCAGACGTCGCTCGGGCAGCTCAAGGCGCGCATGGCCGCGGCCGACGCTCGGGCGTATCTGGAAAAAGCCGAGCGCAAAGGCGATCGTACCTTCGTCGGCGCCGTCGTTCGCGAAGCCAACGCCGAAGCGCTCAAACACTTGAGCCAAGCCATTCGCGGACGCCTGCCCAGCGGCGTGATCGCCTTAGCCGGTATCGACGGCAATTCGGTCCACCTGTTGGTCGGTGCAAGCGACGACGCGATCGCCGCCGGCGCGCACGCGGGTAAGCTGGTGAAGCTGGCGGTACCGTTCGTCGACGGAAAGGGCGGCGGTCAACCCGCTCAGGCGCAGGGCGGCGGCAAAAACGTCGAAGGCGCGGAGGCGGCCATCGCGGCGATTCGCGCGGCGGTCTTCGTGTGAGCCGATGGCGGCGCTTTGCCGCAGCCGCAGGCGTAGCGGTCGCGCTCGGCGCGGCGCCGCCGGCCGGGACGCAGTCGCAACTCGATTCGCAATACGTGCTGCAGCGCTATGCGCTCGCCATCGAAACCGTGCCGGTTCCCAAAAATGTCGTGTTTGCGTACGCCGTGTCGCAGGTCGGACCCGCCAACCTCGAGCAGCGTCACACGATCTACCGCAGCGGAACCGATGTCCGCGACGAGACGCTGGCAATCGACGGCATCGCGCTCAAGCGCAAGATCGTCCGCTTTTCGCGGCGCGAGGATCGTTATGCGATCGGACGGCTGGCGCCGCACGTCGCCGCTTATCAAATGCTGTTCCTGCGAACGGTCAGAGACGGCGGGCACCTCGACTACGATTTTGACGTCACGCCGCTGGTCCGCCAACCGGGTGCGTCGATCGACCGGATGACCATCGACGGTATAAAGTTTTTGCCGCGGGCCGTGCACTTTCACACGGTCGGCCCGCAGGCCCATGGAACCGGCGAAGTGCGTTACGCGCCGGTCGGCCCCTACTGGCTGCCGATCGTTGCGACCGTCGACGCCGCCGTGAATGGAAAGCCGGCGCGCGAACGCATCAGTTGGGGCGACTACCGGTTCCCCGACGCAATGCCCCCCTCGACGTTCCAGGCTCCGCGCCCGCTTCCGCTCCCGGCGCTCGCGCCGCCCGGGTAGCGGCGTGAACCGCGTGCGGCCCGCTTACGTCGCGGGATTCGTCGCCTTGGTGGTGACGGCGCTGGTGTCGCACTTGCGCGTCACGCCCTACGACAATTTCGTACTGCTCGCACAGGCGTTCTTGCACGGGCACGTTTGGATCGACTGGCCGGGTCAATACATCGACGCGCTGGCCTATGCGGGGCGCCACTACGTCATCGAGGCGCCGATGCCGGCCGTGCTGCTGCTGCCGTTCGTCGCGATCTTCGGCACCCACGCGAACCAAACGTTGCTGTCGATCGTCTTGGCGGCGGTGGCGATCGGCGCGGCCTGGCAACTCGGCGAGCGATTCGGGTTATCGCCGGCAAAGAACGCGTGGATCTGCGCGTTTTTATTGGCCGGGACGGATCTGTTGTGGTGCGCGATGCTCGGCGACGTCTGGTTTATCGCGCACGTCGCCGCGGTCGCCTTCACGATGCTGGCGCTGGCCGAGCTGGCCGGTGCGCGGCGTCCGTGGCTGGTCGCCCTGCTCGGCGCCTGCGCGTTCGAATCGCGATTTTCACTGATCGTCGTGCTTCCCTTGTATGCCTATCTGTGCGCTCGCGATGCGCGCAAACCGTGGGGTTTGGATTCGCACTGGCGCTCGACGCTGGCGGCGTTTGTCGCCGTGCTCGTACCCGTCGGCATGCTCTGGACGCTCTATAACCAGGCCCGCTGGGGGACGTGGAACGATATCGGATATACGGCTTGGTATCACCAGGACCAGGCTGGATTTCCGACCGGATCGCCGTTTCGCTTGGAGTATTTGCCGTATCAATTCACGTCGTTTTTCGTGCAGGCGCCGACCTGGATCGGGCAGTTTCCGTTTTTCCGCCCGGAGTACGGCGGCGTCGCGCTGACGTGGACGTCGCCGGCGTTGCTGTTGGCGTTTTTCGCGCGCGGTCCGATGCGCTGGGTGGCGGCGTTATGGATTGCGACGCTGCTGACGGCGATACCGAACTTCACGTACTACGTCAACGGGTTCGCGCAGTTCGGCATGCGTCACGCGCTCGACTTCGAGCCGTTTTTGGTCGCCCTGATGATGCTCGCCGCGCGCGAGCGCTTTCCGCGCTGGGGATACGTACTGATCGGGTACTCCGTTGCGGTCGGCTTCTGGGGTTGCTGGTATTGGAACGCGTACGTCCGTACGTAACGTCCCGGGCTAATTTCTAGCGGCCGCGCATGGGCACCGGCAGGCCGCCGATGTCGCGCGGTACTCGGGCCGTCTGCGGGGCCTGCGGCGGCGCGGGCGGGCGTTCGTCGCTGCGGGCTTCGTACGGCCAGTAGCGCAGCGCCAGCGAGTAGGCGACGCAGTCGTTGTAAGCGTCGCATTCGTTCTGAATCGTGAAGCAGCGGCAAATCCACATCGGGACGGTGACGAACAGACCGACGCCGGTGAACAGCGCCAGCGACATGAGGATCCCGCGGATGTAGTTTCCGAGGTAGTACGATTCACCGCCGACGACGCCCAGTACCAGGGTCAATACGAACGCCAGGCTCGAATCCTTGGCGTAGCGCTGGTATTCGTAGGCGAACGTAGCCTGCGCTTCGGGGCGCATCTGGACGGCGAGCATCTGGGCATACGGTGTCAAGTTCGTGTCCTCCAATCATCCATACGGTCCCCGGCCCGGCGTGTTTCAGGCCCGGGTCACGACATCGGTACGAGGTCGTCGTAAGCGGCCCGCAGGCCGGCCGGATCGCGCGCCGGCGCGCCGCACGCGCTGCCCGCGCAGACATAGGCCGCCGGCGCGGGAAGCGGCGGCAAGCCCAAGGTGCCGGCGGCGGCCGGCTCGACCGTTCGGATCGTCGCGGCCGGCGCCGGCAGCCGCAGCGCGGCCTCCCGGAAGCCGGCGGTGGCGTCGGGGTCGCCGACTACGCGCACCGCGACCTCAGGCGCGAGATACCGGCGCAGCGCGCGGCCGTAGGTGGCCGCAAACGAGCCGGCCGCCGCGTAGGTGCGCGCAAAGAGCGTTACGGCACGTTCGGCGTGCCGGCGGTAGCCCTCGTCGCCCGTCAGCCCGCTCAAGCGCAGCAGCGATTCGGCCACCAGGCCGTTATCGACTATCGGGCGATCCGCGATGTCGAGCCGTCCGATTTGGACTTCCAACGGGATGTGATCGTAAAAGCCGCCGTCGCCGGCTTCGAAGCGCTCCACGATGCGATCGGCCAGCGCCCGCGCGCGCTCCAAAAAGCGCGTTTGCCCCGACAGTTCGTGGCCGTCGAGCAGGGCGCGCAGATAGGCGGACTGATCGGTCAACAGGCCGCGCACTTGCGGCGCGCCGCCCGGGACGACGAAATGGTACGCCAACCCGTCGGGGTCGATCAGACGCTCGTGTACGCCGTCGAGCGTCTCGCCCGCTTCGCGCAGCAGTGCGTCGTCGTCGAGCGCGGCCCCGGCGAGAAACCAGGCACCGGCCAGCGCGCACGTCCAGTTGGTATACGACGTGCGATCGACGAAGGGCGCCGCCCGCTCGCGGCGCTCGTCGAGCGGCAGCGAAAAATACTCTTCGTCGGCGTCTTGACTGCCCGCAAAGAAACCGGTCCGGGCGTCGCGCAGCGTGGTTCGCACGTAGCCGACGGCCGAAGCCAGCGTCGCGTGAAACTCGTCGGTCGGCGCGAAGAGTGCGAGCTGCGCGAGCACGCGCAGCAGCCCGGCGTGGTCGTCGGCCATTTTCTCGAAGTGCGGCACCGACCAGTCGCGCGTCGTCGAATACCGAAAGAACCCGCCTTCGACGTGGTCGTACGTGCCGCCGCGGGACATGCCCAGAATGGTTTTGGCGACCATCGCGTAGATCCGCGAGTCGTGCGAAAAACGCCATTCGGTCAGCAAGAACTCGAGCAGCTCGGGCTGCGGAAACTTCGGCGCGTCGCCGAAGCCGCCGAACTCGTCGTCGTAACCTTCGGTCAGCTGCTCGATCAAACGCACGATCATGCTCGGGCGCAGATCTTCGCGCGACGACGGCTTATAGCCGCCCGCGGCTGTCTGCAACCGTGCGGTTCGGGCGGCGATTTCGGCCTTGTTGGCGGCGTAGAACTGCGAGATTTCTTCGAGCGCGCGGCGCATTTGGTCGGGCGGAAGATACGTGGCGCCGGTGAGCGTCGACCCATCGGGCGCGAGAAACGCCGTGGTCGGCCAACCGCCCATGTTATAGCGAGCGTTAACGTCGGGCCGGCGGTCGTTGTCGACCCGGATCGGGACGAAACGCTCGCCGATCGCGGCGATGACGCCCGGATCCGAGTACGACGTCTCGTCCATGACGTGACACCAGTGGCACCATACGGCCGAGATCGATAGCAGAATCGGCTTGTCTTCGGCCCGCGCGCGCTCGAAGGCATCGGCGCCCCACGGCATCCAGCCGATCTCGCCGGCGCGATTCGCACGCGGAGAAAAACGGAAATCACTCATCGCGATCGGGGGCCCCTTGCAGAAACGACGCGGCATAAAACACCGCTATCACGGCATACAGCGCCAGCCCGGCGACGCCTGCCGATGCAAGTCGCAGTGCGAGCGTCGCGGCGAAGAAGGCGCCGAACGCTAGGCTGACCAGCGCGTAGCGCCGATGCGTTGCCGGCGTCATTCCGTAGACTTCCCGGTCGTAAAAGCCGCCGCGCCCGCGACTGCGCCGCCACGCGATCGTCGCGACCGCCAGCGAAACGGCCAGCCCCACCAGATTCCACACCCCCTCGGTTTTCGTGGCCGGCGCAAAATGCGCTCCCGCTTGCGCGTCGAAGGCGCGTGGATGCCGTCTCCGTCAAAGAAGGCCGCCAGGCGCCCGGGCGAGCTCGAAACGTATAAGAAAAAGCGCGACTTCGCGGTGACGCCCGAGCCGAGCGGGAAGAAAACCGCGTCCGCCAAGCGCCTGCGTTTCGTCGTGCAGATGCACCACGCGAGCCGGCTGCACTACGATTTTCGACTGGAGTCCGACGGCGTGCTGGCGTCGTGGGCGGTGCCGAAGGGCCCGACGCTCGCACCGTTGGAGCGGCGGCTGGCGATGCACGTCGAGGATCATCCGCTCGACTACCGCGACTTCGAGGGCAACATTCCCGCCGGTCAATACGGCGCCGGCAGCGTGATCGTCTGGGACAACGGCACGTACGAGCTGGCCGAAGGCGACGATCCGGCTGCCGAAATCGGCAATGGCAAAATCAAGTTCGTCATGCACGGCAAGAAACTCAAAGGCGAGTTCACGCTGGTCAAAATCAAGGGGCGCGAGGGCGAAAGTGGCGACCCGTGGCTGCTGGTGAAGGATCGCGACGAACACATCGATCCGAAGTACGATCCGGCCGATCATCCCGAGTCGGTCAAGAGCGGCAAGACGCTCGACGACGTCGCGCGCAACCCGCGCTCGAAGGTTTGGAACTCCAAACCGAAGTCGAAACACGCGACCGCTCCGAAGCGGCCGGCACGCGTGAAGCGCGATCCGTTACCGAACGTGAAGTCGGTCATGCTGGCAACGCTGATCGACGCGCCGTTCGACGACGACGACTGGCTCTTCGAGATCAAATGGGACGGATACCGCGCGATTTGCACGATCGACGAAAGCGGCGCACTTTCGCTGGTGTCGCGCAACGGCCTCGACTTGCTCGCGCGCTTCCCGGGCCTGCACGATTTGGCCGAAGCGTTCAAGAGCGTGCCGATCGTCGTCGACGGCGAAATCGTGAGCCTCGACAAGGCCGGCCGATCGGAATTCCAACGCCTGCAGGAAGCCCAAAAGAAACCGGCCGCGCTGACCTTTGCGGCGTTCGACCTGCTCTACGCCGACGGGCGCGATCTCCGCAAGACGCCGCTGGAAGAGCGCAAAGAGTTGCTCGAGCGGATGATCCGCGACGGAGACGCCGTGCTGTACTCCAAACACATCCTGGGCAGCGGCACGTCGCTGTTTGCCGTCGCGCAGAAGAACAATCTCGAAGGCATCGTCGGGAAAAAGCGCGCGTCGCTTTATCAAGAGCGCCGATCTCGCGACTGGGTAAAGATTAAGGCGCAGCTTCGCCAAGAGTTCGTGGTGGGCGGCTGGACCGAGCCGCGCGGCAGCCGCACGGGCTTCGGCGCGCTGCTGCTGGGCGCGTACGACGGCGGCAAACTTCGCTACACCGGTCACGTCGGCACCGGCTTTTCCGAGAAAATCCTACGCGAGCTTTTCGGCAAGCTGGAGAAGCTCGCGCGAAAGACGTCGCCGTTCGATTCGGCGGTCGAAGCCAACGTGCAGGCGCACTGGGTCGATCCGAAACTCGTGGTCGAAGTGCGCTTCACCGAATGGACGCGCGACGGCCTGCTGCGCCACCCCGCCTATTTGGGCGAGCGGGTGGATAAAGCCGCGAAGACCGTGACGCTCGAGCGACCGGTGCACCGGAACCAAGAATCGTGAGCGCGCCGGAGCGCGCGGTCGTGGTTGTCGGTTCGCGCAAGCTGTCGCTGTCGAATCTAGACAAAGTGCTGTGGCCGCGCGACGGCTACACCAAAGGCGACTTGATCGACTACTACCGGTCGGTCGCCGGCGTCATTCTGCCCTACATCAAGGAGCGTCCGTTAACGCTGCAGCGTTATCCCGACGGCATCGACGGTCCGTCGTTCTTCGAAAAGCATCTGCCCAAGGGCATTCCGGACTGGGTCGCGCGCGTGACCACGTCGGCGTCGGACGGCGGCAAGAAGGTCACGTACGTGGTGTGCGACGACGAGCCGACGCTCGCGTACGTGGCGAATCTCGCGTCGATTCCGCTGCACGCCTGGACGTCGCGCGTGAAGACGCTCGACGAGCCGGACTTCGTGTTCTTCGACGTCGACCCGGGCGAGAAGTGCAGCCTCAAAACGACGGCGACCGTCACGCTGGCGCTGCGCGACGCGCTGGCCGACATCGGGCTGCAGGCGCTTGTAAAGACGTCGGGCGGCATGGGGCTGCACGTGTTCGTTCCGCTAGCGGCGGGCTACTCATACGAAACGGCCAAGCTGTTTGCCGAACTGCTCGCCCGGCACGTCGCCCACGACCTCGGCGACTTGACGACGCTGGAGCGTTCGGTCGGCAAGCGCCGGCTGGAGGCCGTGTACCTGGACTACGTCCAAGTCGGCCGCGGCAAAACGTACGTGGTGCCGTACAGCGTGCGCGCGCGCGACGGCGCGCCGGTTTCGACGCCGCTGGAATGGGCGGAAATCGAAGCCTTCGCCCGTAAGCGCGGCTCGATTGCGCCGTGGGACGAGTTCGGCAAGTACACGATTCGGACGACCGCCAAGCGCATCGGCAAGCTGGGCGATCTCTGGGGTGGAAAGGCGTGGAAGAAGCAGCGTCTCGAACCGGCCATCGCCCGCGCCCAGACGCGCTGGGCCTGAGGCCGGCAGGGCGCCCCTTTCGCCCCCGCGACGTAACCGCGAAAAACGGGTAGAATAAGCAGACTATGGCGCACGCAATTTGGTCTGGATCGATCAACTTCGGGCTGGTTACGATACCAGTCAAGCTTTTCACGGCCGTCAAATCCGACGAGCTGTCGTTTAACATGCTGCACAAAAAGGACGACGGGCGGATCAAATACGAGCGCGTCTGCAGCGTCGACGGCGCGCCGGTTCCGTGGGACGAGATCGTCAAGGGGTACGAGTACGAAAAGGGTCAGTACGTGATTTTGACCGACGACGATTTCAAAAAGGTCAATCCGGAAGCGACCCAGTCGGTCGATATCTTAGAGTTCGTCGAACTCGATAAGATCAACCCGATGTTCTTCGATAAACCCTACTATCTCGAGCCGACAAAACAGGGCCGTCACGCGTACGCGCTGCTGCGCGAGGCACTCGCCAAGAGCAACCGCGTGGCGATCGCGCGCGTCGTCATTCGCACCAAAGAATATATCGCGGCCGTCAAGCCGCTCGACGACGCTTTGGTGCTCGAGCTGATGCACTGGGCCAACGAGATCGTCGCGTCGGATACGCTCGAACTTCCCGATCGGGAAAAACTTCCCGAAGCCGAGATGAAGATGGCGAAGATGCTGATCGACACGATGAGCGTGGACGCGTTCGAGCCGGACAAGTTCACCAATCGCTATCACGACGAGGTGCTGGCGATGATCGAGGCTCGGGCCAACGGTCAGGAACTGCCCCAAGCCAAGAAGGCCGCACCGCGCGCCAAGGTCGTCAACCTCATGGACGTACTCGCGCAGAGCCTGGAAGAGAGCAAGAAACGACGGGCGTCGTCGAACGGACGCAGCGCGTCGCAGGACAAGCCGGTGGCCAAGCGCCGCAAAAAAACGGCCGCCTAAGCTCGCGGACTGCGGAACGAAGGGCTACTGGCAGTTCTCGGCTTTTACCGTTTCGATTTCTTGGGCCAAGCCTGGCGACGCGGTCGCGGGCGCTAGGCGTTCGCCGCGTGCGTTCGCCAGGCCCATGGCCAGCGCGACCGTGGCGAGCGCGAGCGGTTCGATGCCGGCGAAAGCCGGCCCGAAGCCGGCCAGCAGCCCGGTCGAAACCGGTGGCGCCAGGATTCCCGACAACGAATCGAGCGACGAGCTGGCGCCCAACACCGTGCCCTGCTCGCGATCGGATGCCGCGTTGCTGATCAATGCGGTGATCCCGGTGCTGACCAGCGCCATTCCGAACGAAAACAGGATCATCGTTACGGATAACAGCGCGAGGTCGTGGACGAACGGCACGGTCGCGAACGCGGCGGCCAGCGATACGAGCCCGACGTTGGACATCGTGCGGTCGCCGAGCCGGGCCGAAATCCGGCCGATCAAGAACACGTTGACCAGCACGTTGAATACGGCGAAGAGCGAAAAGAAATAGTCGGTTTGAGTGAGCGAAAAGCCGAGCTGGCGCTGCAGGTAGAGCGCGATGACGGCGAACCAGCCGTAGAGGCCCAGCGAGATCGCGAGCTTTTGCCAGAGGATTCGCGAGAGGCGCGGCTTTTTAAAGCTCGCGAGCATTTCGCCGATGCCGACCCGTTCTTCGTTATCCAGATGCGCGCGCGATTCGGGCAGCATTACGA
>DATCGB010000034.1:0-3190 GCA_036509155.1 Candidatus Tumulicola sp.
GGTTTGATCTCCGCCGGATCGACGTACGCATACGCCATTGACTGGACGTTCTTACTCTTATAGAATTTCCAGCACCTGGGGTGATTGTCTGGTTCCGCGCAGCCCGGAATTAACTTTTTGATCTGATTGCTGTAGCCGTCGAGCTTGCCGTGGTCGTAGTCTTCTAAAAACTGTAAGTGATCGTGCCGAAGATCCCACCGCCACGTCAGCGGCACCTCAACGAGCGGGTAAGTCGTCCCGTCTTTACCGGGGCCGCTCACGGCCGTGTTGGCGCCCGGGAAACCGTAAAACAGGTTATCGAAGCTGCGATTTTCCTGCATGATGATGACGATGTGTTTGATCGGGCTCGGACGCGAGGCGTAGCGCACCGTTTGGTGCGGCACGAGCGAACTCCCAACGCTTTGCGCGGCCGGCGATCCGCACGCGGTCAGCAGCCCGGCGATCGAGAGGAACGAGAGGTAGCGGCGCACGGTGCGCGCTTCCCAGGCCGCCCGAGCGCGACGAAACCTCGCGTCGGGGGAGACCTGGGAAGGCGCGGCCGCAACGATCACGGCGTCAAACGCGTGACGTTTACGGGTAGCTGTGCACGCAGGAACTGCTGGCGTTGCTGTACTCCGGCTGGGCCGAGTAGCTCTTCTTTTTGAAGGGATCGTTTTGGATGTCGGTCCAGGCGCACAGGTCGCCGATTTCGCCGAAGCCGCTGTTCCAGCCGCTGAACGGATCGGGATCGGTGACCGATTCGGCGTACTCATGACCTTCGACGATCGTCATGCCTTCGTCGACGGCCTGTTCGTCCGACGGCGCCGTGATGATGTTCGCGCCGCAGTTTCCGCCGGCGTCCGGCATGTACGGCAGGTCGGTGTAGGAGACGAGGTTGCCGCCCGAGTTCGTCGAGCTATGGTACGCGCACCACTGCGAGCCGAAGCCGGTCGAGCTGCGGCCGTGGGGCGTCGCGACGACGTACGAGCCGTTGGGATCATAGCCGAAGTGCGCAACTCCCAGAAGCGCCTCGGCGGCGATCTGCGAGTCGGTCGGGTGGGCCGGAACGGCCGTGGCGTTGTCGTTCCACGCCTTGCCGTACTGGGCATGCGGGTTAGTAATGCTGCCCGACGTGCCCGTGTACTGGGTCAGCACGTTGTTGAGCGGGCTGCCGCCAATGGCCTTGCCGTAGCTCACCAGCAACGGTTTGATCTTATTCGGGTCTCCGTAGGTCTTGAAGCCCCAGAAAATGAGGTACATCTTGGGCTTGTAGAGCAGCCGGCCACCGCCGTAGCTCAGTTGTATACCCGGCTGGGCGTTGTGGCGTACCGATTGTACGGTCCCCATATAATGCGGACGGTGATAGGTGACGCCGTCTTTGGTGATCCAGTCGGGCCCGGCGGTATTGAGCCGCTGCAGCTCCGTCTGGGCCTGCGGTACCGACGCTGGGGCTAACCCGGCGCCAGGCGTGACGCTCGAATTCGTCGCGCATCCTGCCGCAGCTGCGACCATCGCCGCGCATGCAAACACGCCGGCTAGTCGCGAAAACTTATTCATGGGCGTTAACTCCTAAGAATTGAGTGAGAAGCATCCGACTAGTTCCCCCGCCAAAGGTGACACCCTCCTGCCTGGTTGGCCGCTCGTCGCCGGCTCACGGTTAGCGCGCCCCCGAGTGGTGATCCAGGCCGTTGAACAGGATGGCCGGGGCGACGCGTGGGTCGAGCAGCGTCAGCTCGGCCGTTTGGAACCCCATGGTCGGGTCGGTGTCGGCGTACGCCCGCATCACGTCGAGGTCGCTTTGGGTGGGAGTGCTGGCCAGGCCTAAGGTCTGGGCGATCAGCGTGCGCAGACCCGGCCAGTCACTGGCGTTGGCGACGGTCACCCACGCATTGCGGGTAGCGGGCGAGTTAATCATGGCGGTGATGAAGCCGGCGGCGACGGCTTGGCACTGTTGTTGCGTCACGGGGCGGTCCTTTCAAAGATGAAGCCGTTGGCTGCGGAGTGCTCGCGTGGAGTCGAGAACGGATTGAGCGCGGCGCGGGCTTTCGGCCCGAGCTTTCCGTCGATGCAGGTCGTCTCGAGTTCGGGGACGATTGCGCGCACGATCGTAACCGGCACGTCGTCGGGTGAGAGATCGACCACCGTGACGCACGACGCGCCGGACCGCGCCAGCTTCGATACCAGCGCACGCACGTCGGCCGCCAGATCGTCGCTCGAATCGTCGGGCAACGCGTCGAGGCCGACGGCCGGCAGGGGCAGGTCGTAAAACCAGCGCTTTCGAGGCAGCGCGCTTAAGCGCACCGCGTCTTCGCGTGCGCCCGCGATGTCCGTCAGCCGGCTCTGCGCGGCCTCGGTAATCGCCCGGACCGCGGCGTGCGCGGGCGCGAGCGAACAGCCGAAACCGGCGTGCGCCATCGGCGGATCCGAGCGGTCTTCGACGATGCTGGCGCACATGACCGGCGGCAGCCACGGCTCGGTCGGGGTCAGGTGCATCACGCGCAGGTGCAGGCCGGCGCCCGTCACGCGCGCGGCCAGCGCGTCGACACGGGCGTCGCCGGACGGCAGCTGCAGTTCCGATGCGAAGCCGAAATCGGCGGCGCCGGCGCCCTGGAGCACGCGCGGCAGCAGTTCGCAGCGCACCTGGGCGATCGACCACGCATGGCGCTCGATTAGCTCGCACAGCGCGTGATACACGGCTTCGATCGGCGTCGTGCCGGCTGCCAAACCGTTTGACGAGGTGCCCGCGAAGCGTGCGTCGCCCGCGTACGGATGCGCGACCAGACCGAGCGGCGCCAGGCACGCACGTTGATGCAGCAGGTCGAAGCCCGCGACGTACTCCGTGCCGCCTTCGCGGCGCACGGCCGGCGGGAGCGAGGCGGCGGCCTGGCGTTCGGCGGCCTCGAATACCGCGCCGGCGCGCGCGGCGTCGTCGCTCGACCCCTTGCCGTTGTACACGCTGATGTCCGCGGGCGAGTCGGGAACGATCGCGCAGTAGGTCGGGATGCCGATCCGATCGAGCAGCGTCACGTTACCAACGCGCGTGATGCCGTATTTTTTGCGCAACGCGGGGATCAGTTCGAGCGCGGCTTCGAGCGGCGCGCAACGGTCGAACGATCCGGCACTTTTCGGCGCGGGCGCGTGGATGTCAAGCACGGCGCAGCACGCGGCGCAGGGCGAAGCGCGCGTCGAGCCGCTTGAGATCGCTCTCGTG
>DATCGB010000035.1:0-2693 GCA_036509155.1 Candidatus Tumulicola sp.
CTCGGTGATGACGAGCGCCAGCAGGACGGCCCCGGCGATTCCCACCGCCGACGCGATGACGCGCGCGCGGCGGCGAGCCGGATCGACGAAAACGAAGGCCAGCATGAGCGGCAGCAGAACCGCCGCTTGAGGCTTGATCAGCAGCGAGTAGGCGATCAGCAGCCACCCCGCCACGATCCACCAGTCCAGCCGCTCGGATTTGCCGGCTGTCGCCGGCCCGTCGGAGCGCAAAAAACAGTAAATGGCAAAGAGCGCCAGACCGGCCGCAACCGAGTCGACTTGCCCCCAAGCGGCCGAGTTGTAGATGACCGCCGGATTGAACAGGTACAGCGCGGCGGCGCCGAGCGCGATCCCGGCGCTGGCGAACCGGCGCACGACGGCGTAGACGAGGACGCCCACACCGAGGTCGGCCACGATCGCCGGCAGCTTGACCAGCGCTTTGATCGCTAGGCCGCTGCCGTCCCGGTTTTTAAACAAACCCTCCCAAACGTGTCCGACGATCGCCAGGATGTAGAGATAGCCGGGCGGATAGTCGGCGAAACGGGTCGAGCCGTAGAACGACGCGAAGCCATGCTCGGCCAGCGCGATCGCCCACGCCTCGAACGTATCGACGTCGGTTTTGAACCCTTCGTTGGGAACCAGCACCAGCCGCACGATCAGCCCGACGAGTACGAGCGCGGGCAGCGCCCAAGCCAGCGCGTTTTCCTGCCGCGGCGCGCGGCTCGAAGCGCCGGCGCTCACGCCGACCGCACGCCGGCCAGATCGAGCGTGCGCAGCAGAAAATCGCCGAGTTCGCCGTTGGGATGCCGTTCGATGACCGCGACGTGTTCGGCCGCCGCACTGCGCGCCGCCTCGCGCGCGCCCAGTTCGTCGAGCGCCGCGACGACGCGCTCGACCTCGGGCGATTCGAGCGGACGCCCGAGTGCGTAAGCGTCGGCGACCGCATCACGCGCCGTCGAGCGGGGCTGCGCGATCGCCCAAACGACCGGAAACGTCCATTTGCGGCGGGCCACGTCGCTGCCGGCGATCTTCCCGGTCTCGTTCACCGACGACCAAATTCCCGACACGTCGTCGCGAATTTGAAACGCCATCCCGTAGGCGCGACCGACCGCGCCGTAGCCCGCAACGGTTTCGTCGTCGCGGGCCGCCGCGTGAGCGCCGAGGCGACACGAGGCGTCGAACAGTTGCGCCGTCTTGCATTCGATCATGCGATGATACCCGTCGAGACCGACGTACGTCTCGGTCTCAAACCGGAGGTCGAGCGACTGGCCTTCGCACATTACCGCATGCGCCTCGTGGAGCAGCGCGATCATTTGAAGCACGCGCCGCGCGTCGACGTGTCCGGCCGCCTGTTCGAGGCTCAAAAAACTCAGCGCGCACATCGCGTCGCCGGCGTTGATCGCTTGCGGCACGCCGTACGCGCTCCACAGCGTGCGCCGCCCGTGGCGCAGTTCGTCGCGATCTTCGATGTCGTCGTGGACCAGCGAGTAGTTGTGGAAAATCTCGACGGCGACCGCGGCGTCGAGCGCGCTTTCGACGTCCGCACCCTCGCCGGTCGCGACCCGCATGACCATCTGCGGGCGCAGCCGTTTCCCCCGCCGCGCCGGCCCATACCGGCCGTAACCGAAATGGCGCAAAAGCATATCGGAGATCTCCCTGGATCCCCGATAGCTGGTTATTCGTTCGTCGAGGGCGCTTTCGAAGCGCTCAAGCAGGTTGACGACTGAGCTCCTCCATGCGCGTTTCCACTTCGTCGACCAGCCATCCCGGCGTGGAGGCGCCCGACATCAGCCCGGCCACCGCGATACCGTCGAACCACTCTGGCCGCAGCTCGGCCGCGCCCTCGATGTGATAGGCACGCGCGCCGTGCGACTCGGAAAGCTCGGCCAAGTGCTTGGTGTTGGCCGACGACTTTCCGCCGACGACGACCATCACTTCGACGTCGCGCGCGAGACGCAGCGCTTCGTCTTGGCGATTGTGCGTATCGGTGCAGATCGTGTTGACCGCGCGGACCTCGTAGTATTTGCTCGCGAGCGCCTGCACGATGTTGGTGAAACCCTGTCCGGACCAGGTCGACTGAACGACGACCCCGACCTTGCTCGACCGCGGCAAACCGGCTACGTCTTCGACTTTCTGAATGCACCACGCGCCCGGAACGTGGCTGAGCGTTCCTTTCACCTCGGGATGCGCTGGGTCGCCGATGACGATGATTTTGTATCCGGCGTCTTTGAGTTTTTGCGCCTGCACGTGAATCTTTGTGACCATCGGGCAGGTGGCGTCGATGATTTCCAGCCCTTTGCCCTTGGCTTCTTCGAAGACTTCGACCGGCAGACCATGCGCCCGAACGAACAGCGCTCCCGCGTCGACTTCGCCGACCGACTGCGCGTTGCGCAGGCCGCGGGCTTTAAGCGATTCGACCATTTGCGGATTGTGGACGACGTGCCCGAGCGTCGTCACCTCGTCGCGCGACGCAATCGCCTCCTCGGCCTTTTTCACCGTGATCGCGACGCCGAAGCAGAACCCCTGAACGCCTGCCTTACGAATTTCCACCGATACTCCCCGCGAGCGCCGCAATCGCGCTCATGACTTCTCCGGTAAACTTCGCCAAATCGTCGCGAGTTGCTTTCCGGCCGACCGGCGGCGCGAGCGGGCGCCCGAATGCGACTTTGATCTGACCGAATCGCGCCGCCCGG
>DATCGB010000036.1:0-5550 GCA_036509155.1 Candidatus Tumulicola sp.
CGCGGCGACCGCGCGGCGTACGCGATGGGACATAGCATGGGCGGCATGACGGCGCTGTTTACGGCCGCGCTCGATCCGGACGTGCTCGGCGCGATCGCGATCGCCACCGGCTACGGCCGGCCGACGTCGCTGGACGCGTTACGCAAGGCCGGTGCGACCGATTTTCGGTCCTCGTACGTGACCGGCGTGACGCTGCCCGAGCTGGTCGACGGCGTCGACCGGCGCTACGCCGAATTGCTGCCGCGACTCGCGGGTCGCCCCACCTTGTACGTAGCGGCGAATCGGGACGCGATGGTGAACGAAAAGAGCGTGCGCGAACTCTACGACCGGGCGCCCGATCCCAAATCGTTCGTAACGGTCGAAAGCGATCACACCTACGCGGGCGAACGCTCGCGCGCGGCGGTGCTGCAATGGCTCGACGAGCTGCATCCGCGCGAGTAAGCCTGGCCGGGCAAACGGCGTTGCGCCGCTATAGCCGCCACTTGCTGATTCCCGAAGTCGGGCTGCGCGGCCAAGAGCTGCTGGCGGCATCCCGCGTCCTGGTCGTCGGCGCGGGCGGCTTGGGCTCGCCGGCGCTGCAGTATCTGGCCGCCGCCGGCGTCGGACGCATCGGCGTCATGGACGGCGACGCGGTCGACGAGACGAATCTTCAGCGCCAGACCATTTTCGCCACCGCCGACGTCGGCCGCAATAAGGCGGCCGTTGCGGTCGAGCGTTTGCTCGCGCTCAACCCGACGATCGCGGTCGACCCGATGCCGCTGAACTTGGATGCCGGCAACGCGCGCGAACTCGTGCGCCTGTACGACGTCGTGCTCGACTGCACGGACCGTTTTTCGACCCGCTACCTGATCAACGATGCGTGCGTTCTCGAACGCAAACCCGACGTGTACGGATCGATCTTTCGTTTCGACGGGCAAGTCAGCGTCTTTTCGGGCGGCGGCGCACCGTGCTACCGCTGTCTGTACCCGGAGCCGCCCCCGGCAGGCAGCGTGCCGACCTGCGCCGAGGGCGGCGTGCTGGGCGCACTGGCCGGCATCGTCGGTGCGTGGCAGGCCGGCGAAACCCTCAAAGTGCTGCTCGACATCGGCGAGCCGCTGGTCGGACGATTGATGCTGATCGAAAGTTTGAGCGCGCGCGTCCGCGAGGTGCGGTTCGAACGCGACCCGGCGTGCGCGGCGTGCGGCGAGCGGCCCTCGATCCGCGACGTACGTCCGATCGACTACGCCGAGCCGTCGCTTGAGAATCTGGAAGAGATCGACGCCGGCGCGCTCGACGACGCGTTAACGAGCGCGCGGCTGCTCGACGTTCGCGAACCGCACGAAGCGGTGCTCGGATCGGTCGAAGGCGCGATCGCGATGCCGGCGACGCAGCTCGAGAGCCGCATGCACGAACTCGACACGGCCCAGCGATACGTGGTCGCCTGCCGGGTCGGCGCAAAGTCGGCGTGGGCGATGCGGCGGCTGCGCGACGCCGGGTTCACGCGGCTGGTCCACTTGCGCGGCGGTTTGCTCGCCTACGCCGCGCAGCGCGCGGACTTCGAGTTCTTTTAAAATGGTAGAATCGTAAACCATGACCGAAAAATCATTTGGCGCGACCGGGGCCGACGTGGCCGTCATCGGGCAGGGAACGTGGGACGTTCCCGAGAGCGGCGCGCGCGCGGCCGAGGCAAAGCGCGCGATTCGGCGTGGGATCGAGCTGGGGATGACCCACCTGGACACGGCCGAAATGTACGGTGCGGGCCGCGTCGAGGAGCTGCTGGGCGAAGCCATCGCCGGGATCCCCCGCGAGTCGCTGTTCGTGACGACCAAAGTGTTGCCGGGCAACGCGCGCTACCGCGACGTGCTGGCGGCCGCGGAACGAAGCCTCAAGCGCCTAGCGTTGGAGTACGTCGACCTGTACTTGCTGCACTGGCCCAGCGATCATCCGCTCGAGGAGACGATGCGGGCGCTCGAGCGCCTCGTAGCCGACGGCAAGGCGCGGTTCGTCGGCGTGAGCAACTTCGACGCCGACGAGATGCTCGAGGCGGCGTCGTACTTGCGCGCCGTTCCGCTGGCATGCAATCAGGTGTTGTACCACCTCAACGAACGCGGGGTCGAAAACCGCGTAATCCCGATCGCCCGCGAACGCGGCATCGCGATCGTCGCCTACACGCCGTTCGGACGCGGCCGGTTCCCGCGCACGCAAGCCGCCTCCGGCGGGCTGCTCGACGACGTCGCGCGCAAACACGGTGCGACGGCGCGTCAGGTGATTCTGGCATTTCTCACGCGCGAGCCCAACGCGTTTGCGATTCCCAAGGCATCGCAGGTCGGCCACGTCGAGGAGAACGCTGGGGCGGGCTCGGTCCGGCTGGATGCCGGCGACGTCGCGCGCATCGATGCGGCCTTTCCGCGCGCCGCGCCCGACGCGCCGCTGGCGACCTTGTAGTGCCGGCGCAACTCGATCTGCCGGCGATTAAGGCGCTGGCCGTGCGGACCGGCCGCGCGCTGGGCGCCGGTGACGTACGCGTTGCGGGCGCGTTCGGCGACGACGCGTCGTATCGGCGAATGGTCGAGTCGTTCGCACGCGGCGACCTGGCGACGTGGGGATACGACCGGCAATACGCGGCGCGATCGACCGACCCGCAAACCATCCTCGAAAACGCCCGCAGCGTCGTCTGCGTGGCGTTTCCTTACGCCACGCCGGCGCCCGAGGCCGCCGGCCGTTTGCGCGGGCGCGTTTCGAACTACGCGTGGTCGACGGACTATCACGGCCGCGTGCGCGACACGCTCGGGCGCATCGCGGCCGCCGTCGATGCGGCCGCCGGCGAAGCGGTAACGGCGATTGCGTGCGATACGCGCCCACTGGCCGAGCGCGCGTTCGCGGCTCGTTCGGGTTTAGGCTGGGTCGGGAAACACACGAACGTCATCGCACCGTCGCTGGGTTCGTTCGTGTTCCTGGGTGAGGTCGTCACGACGCTGGAACTGCCGCCCGACGGACCGCTGCGCAAGCAGTGCGGTTCGTGCGCGCGGTGCGTCGACGTTTGCCCGACCGCAGCCTTACGCGGCGACTATACGATCGACGCCACCCGGTGCATTGCGGATCTCACGCAGCGGACCGACGCGATTCCGCGCGAGATGCGCGCGCTGCTCGGCGATTGGGTGTGGGGCTGCGATCTCTGCCAACTCGCGTGCCCGCCCACCCAGGCGGCCGGTTCGCACGCACGTCCGCCTGAAGACCCGGTCGAAGCGGAGACGGCGGTGCCCTCGCTGATTGGGCTGCTGCACCTGCGCAGCGGCGAGTTCAAGCGGCGGTTTAAGAAAACCGCGATGGGTTGGCGGGGCGCCGCGGTGCTCCGGCGCAACGCGGCGGTCGCGCTGGGTAACGCGCTGGATCGAGCGTCGATTCCGGCGCTCGTCTTAACTTTGCATGAAGATCCGCACCCGATGGTGCGGGGGCACGCGGCCTGGGCGCTCGGCCGGATCGGCGCTCCCAGTGCCCTCTCAGCGTTGCGCGCGCGTTATGGTGTCGAGACGGATGGGGGCGTGCTCGACGAGATTCGGGCCGCGCTGGAACCCTTAGCCCGCGCCGACCACTCGTGAGGAGAAGTATGAAAGCCGCGATTGCCTCGATCACCCTAGCCGCAGTCGGTTTGTGCGGCGCCCGCGGCGCCGCTGCCGACGACCTGCTCGCGCGGATGGCCGCGCTGAATCCAAACCTGCACACGTTTACCGCTACGATGCATGCCAACGTCGCGTTGAAGTCGTTTCCATTTCTGAACGTCGCGCTCGTGGGGACGTATTATTATAAGGAACCGAGCCAAAACAAGGTGGTATTCACCAGCGGCGTGCCGGCCGTGGCCCAGCAGTTCGACAAACTCTACGCACACATCGAAGCGCCGTCGCGCTGGCGGGACGTGTACGCCGTCACCGTCGTTTCCGACGACGGCACGACGACCACGTTTCGGCTGGTTCCGCGCAAGCCCGGAAACGTCGACCACGTCGACGCCAAAGCCAGCGACAAGACCGCCACGGTCGCGTCGATGCGTTGGACCTACGTCAACGGCGGGTACGCGGAGATGAACGACCGGTACGGCAAGGTGGACGGAACGGTGGTGGTGACCTCTCAGACGGGACACGTGCAGGAACCGGGCTATACGGCGGACATCAGCTCCACGATCGATAACTACAAGATCAATACCCCAATCCCGGATAGCCTGTTTGCCGATTGATTAGGAGCGAACGCCTGCAAGACCGATGTCCGTAACGGTAGATCTCACGCGCCAACCGATGATCGACGGCTTCAGCCGGCCGATCACGTATTTGCGCGTCTCGGTCACCGATAAGTGCAATCTGCGCTGCGTTTACTGCATGCCCGAGGGTGGGCTTGCGTGGCTCCATCGCGACGAGATCTTGACCTACGAGGAAATCGGCGAGATCGTGAGCGCCGCCGCCGCGACGGGCGTGCGGGCGATTCGGCTGACGGGCGGCGAACCGCTGCTGCGTCGCGACCTGCATCGTTTGGTCGCCAAAATCGCGGCGGTGCCCGGCATCGAGGACGTCTCGCTTTCGACCAACGGGCTGTTGCTGGAAGATCAGGTTCCTGCGCTGGCCGCGGCCGGTTTGAGCCGGGTGAACCTTTCGCTCGACACGCTTCGTCCGGATCGCTTCGAGGCGATCGCACGGCGCCCGGGTCTCGACCGGGTGCTGCGCGGAATCGACGCGGCCGTCGCCGCCGGCCTGGCACCCGTGAAGCTCAACTGCGTGGTCATGCGCGGATCCAACGACGACGAACTGGCCGACTTCGCCGCGCTGACCCGCGATCGGCCGATCTTCGTGCGCTTCATCGAAGTCATGCCGGTGGCGGAAAATCTCGGCCTGCAGCGTGATGCCTACGTTTCTTCCGACGAGATTTTGGAACGCGTGGCCGCCATCGGTGCGCTCGAGCCGGTGGGCGGCCCGACCGGAAACGGTCCGGCTCGATACTTCGCTTTTCCCGGGGCTCGCGGGGCAGTCGGCGTCATCAGCCCGCTCTCCCACGACTACTGCGACCGCTGCAACCGCGTGCGGCTGACCGCCGACGGCCGCTTGCGCCTGTGTCTCTTCGGCGACCACGACCTCGACTTGCGCGGGCCGCTGCGGGG
The DNA here is from genome assembly GCA_036509155.1 of Candidatus Tumulicola sp. GTDB lineage: Bacteria > Vulcanimicrobiota > Vulcanimicrobiia > Vulcanimicrobiales > Vulcanimicrobiaceae > Tumulicola. The sequence goes on from DATCGB010000036.1 coordinate 5,120, forward strand.
CGGCGCGACGACCGAGGAACTGGCCGGCATCCTGCGCAGCTCGATGCTGATCAAGCCCCAACGCCACCACCTCCAGCTGGGCGTGGCGTCCTCGCGCATGCGGGCTTTCTCGGAAATCGGCGGCTGACGAGCGCTGCCCGCTTGCTAAGGAGCCGCTAGCGTCACGGCGGGCCGCCGTCGAACGTTGGGGGTCAAAAGGAGGCCGGATGGACGAGGTCTACCTGCGTACCGACGAAACGACCGTCGCGCAACGGCGCGTGGACGCGATGGTGCGCGAGTATCAGACGAAGCTCGCGCGGTACCTCCGGCGGATGGTCGGCGATGCCGAAGTGGCGCTGGACCTTTCGCAGGACGTCTTTTTGGCCGCCTTCCGGATATTGAAAAGCGATCCGGAACGGGAACTGACCGCGGGTTGGCTGTACCGGGCGGCG
>DATCGB010000037.1:0-2399 GCA_036509155.1 Candidatus Tumulicola sp.
GTACAATTCACTGCGCAACAGCCAAGCGCGCGCCGGTGACCTGGTCGCAATCCTCGGCATCGGCGGCTTAGGCCACCTCGGCATACAGTTCGCGAGGAAGATGGGCTTCGAAACCGTAGCGATCGCCCGCGGCGAAGACAAAAAAGCGCTCGCACTCGATCTCGGCGCACATCACTACATCGACAGCAACCAGGGCGACGTCACTGCCGCCCTGCAAAAACTCGGCGGCGCAAAAGTTGTGCTGTCAACGGTAACCGTCGCAGCCGCAATGGAGCCAACGATCGACGGTCTAGGAGTAGACGGCCAGCTCATCGTCGTTGGCGCCAGCATGGAGCCGCTGCCGCTGCAAACCGCCCACATGCTCGGCGGCCGCCACTCCATAAAAGGCTGGCCATCCGGAACGAGCGTCGACTCCGAAGAAGCCATGAAGTTCGCCGTACTAACCGGCGTTCGCCCAATGATCGAAACGATGCCCCTCGAAAACGCCCAAGCCGCCTACGACCGCATGATGCGCGGCGCAGCCCGCTTCCGAATGGTCCTCACGATGTAGCGCACGCTCCTGGCGTCGCAGTGCCGGCAAAAAAGCGGTGCTGCGTGAAATGTGCGTCGACGAAAAACCTTACTTCGCCGCGGTAGCCTTTTTGGCGGAACCGTTCGAGCTAGCCGCGTGCGAAGCGCCAAGCGCCTCGATCAACGTGACGAGCGCGCGGACCGGCGTGCCGGTCGGGCCCTTAGCCTGCCACGCAGTTTCGGTGTCGACGTAGGCGGTTCCAGCGATGTCGAGGTGAATCCACGGCGTGTCGTCGACGAACGCGCGCAGGAACGCGCCTGCAGTCAAGGTGCCGGCCGCGCGGCCGCCGGTGTTTTTCAAATCGGCGATCTCGCTTTTCATCGCGTTTGAGTATTCTTCGTAATAGGGCATGTGCCAATACCGTTCGCCCGTGTTTTTGGCTGCGGCGAGAAACTCGTTGACCCACGCATCGTCGTTGGTGACGGCGGCCGAGGCGGCGTGCCCGAGTGCGATCACGCAGGCGCCGGTGAGCGTCGCTGCATCGATCAGTTTCGTCGCACCGAGTTTCTTTGCATACGTCAGGCCATCGCACAGAACGAGCCGGCCCTCGGCATCGGTGTTGATCACTTCAATCGTCTTGCCGCTCATCGACTTCACGATGTCGCCCGGTTTCGTCGCTTTTCCACCAGGCATGTTTTCGGTTGCGGGAACGATGCCGATCACGTTGACCTTCGGTTTGAGCTTGCCGATTGCGGACATTGCGGCGATGACGCCGGCGCCGCCCGACATGTCGTACTTCATCTCTTCCATCCGCTCCGGCGGCTTCAAGGAGATGCCGCCGGTATCGAACGTGATGCCCTTACCGACCAGGCCGAGGATTTCTTTGCTTTTCGGATCGCCTTTATACGTCATGACGATGAGCTTCGGCGGCTGCACGCTGCCCTGCGCGACGGAGAGGAACGAGCCCATCCCTTCCTTGCGCGCATCCTTTTCCTCAAGGATCGAAATTTCGACACCGGATTCTTTGGCGAGTTTAACGGCCGCTTCGGCGAGATGCGTCGGCGTCATGTCGTTGGCTGGCGTGATCGCGAGCTTGCGCGCCACGTTGACCGCTTCGCCGAGAATGGTGCCGCGCTCGACGCCGCGCTTGACTGCGGTCTGGTCCAGGCCGTGCGCGAGCAGCGCGATCGACTCGGTGACGACGTGCTTGTCGGGCTTCTCTTGGTAGACGGTGGTCTCAAACGAACCGGCGATCGCGCCTTCGGTAAGAAACGACGCGTACGTCTCTTCTTGTCCCTTGGACTGCACCGGAAGCGTCAGCGCGATTTCCTCGATGTTGCGGCGCCCGAGATAGCGCACCGCGGTCCCGGCATAGCGCGCGAGCACCTGCGGTTCGCATTTGGCGCTTTCGCCTAGTCCGACGACGAGCACGCGGCGAAACGGCCGATCTTTTGCGTGCAGAAAGACGGTCTCGCCCATCTTTCCTTTTATCTCTCCGGCCTTCACCGCGTCGGCGATCGCGCCGTCTAGCAGGGCGTCGACTTCGGCGGTCGGGCCGTCGAGATCGCGGTCGGAGAAGACGGGCACGACGAGCGCTCCCGTACGAACGTGGGCCGGCGCATCTTGAGAGATACGGACTTGCATGGTCAACCTTTCACGCGGGTGAATTGTCGTTAAATGAGAATGGCGCAGGGTATGACGGGGTTTCGATTGCGACGGGCTTCCGGCCCTGCGCGGAGGGCTCGATGAGCGACGAAAGTCGTACTAAGGACGCGTACGCGCGCGCGGGCGTGGATATCGCTGCGGGCAACGAGGCAGTCGCGCGCTACAAAGACGTGCTTTCGGGCTGGCGGCACCCGGATCAAATGGACGCCATCGGCGGATTCGG
>DATCGB010000038.1:0-5536 GCA_036509155.1 Candidatus Tumulicola sp.
GAACGGTATCGCGCGTCCGGGCGACGTCGTGGCGGTGTCGGAGACCGCGCTGGCGATCGCCCAAGGGCAGTACGTCCCCGCCGAGTACGTGCGTCCTTCCAAACTCGCCTACGCGCTGTCGCGCCGGGCGGGCGCACTCGCAACGGTCAGCCAGCCCGAATCGATGCAGCTGGTCATCGACCACGCGGGGCGCCCGCGGGTGCTCTACGCGACGCTCGCGCACTTGCTCGGGCGTCTCTTTGGCCGACGCGGTGCGTTTTACGAAGTCCTGGGCGAGGCAATTGCGGCGATCGATGGGTATACCGGCACGATGCCGCCGTTCGAACGGGCGATCGTTCTCGCACCCCGCGACCCGGACGCATTCGCGCGCTCGGTCGCCGATCGAATCGGCCTCGCGTGCGCCGTCGTCGACGCAAACGATCTCGAGAAAGCCAAGGTGCTGGGAGCGTCGCCGGGCGTCGACCGCCGCGGCATCGAGCACGCGCTGCTCGACAACCCGCATGGCAACGGCGACGAGCAAACGCCGGTCGTGGTCTTAAAATGGCGCGGCCCAGGTGCGAACCCGCTGCTCGCGAGCGCGTCGCATGAATAGTCCGAAACTCATTTTGACCGGCGGGCTCGATCCGCGCACGCTGTTCGCCTCGTCGCCCTGGTGGATCGTGCTGGGTCTGGTCGTCGCGCTGATCACCGGCGCGCTGCTGCTGCCGCTGCTGCGCCGTCTGCAACTGCGCCAGCAAGCCTACGAAGACGCCCCGCCAACTCATCAAGCCAAGAGCGGAACGCCGACGATGGGCGGCTTGGTCTTCGTCGCCGCGATGGCCGCCATGATACCGGCGACCCGCGCGCCGCTCCTGTTGCAGCTGGGCCTGCTCGCGATCGCCGCCGCCGCGGTCGGCTTTCTCGACGACTATCTCGCGATCCGTCAGGGCCGCAATCGCGGACTGCGAGCGCGCACCAAGTTTTTGGCCAGCGCGTTGATCGCCGTCGTTTTCCTGCGCTCGATCGACGGGTCGTTTGCGGCCTTTCCACGCAACGTGATCTTTCACGCGGGTACGTTTGTGCTGACGGCGCCGCACTGGCTGTGGCTGATCCTCGGCATTCTGGTCATTACCGCGACGATTCACGCCGTCAACCTGACCGACGGCCTCGACGGGCTGGCTGCCGGATCGATGCTGCCGGCGCTCGCCGTGATGATCCCGATTTCCGCGCAAGCGCTCGTGCCGGCCGCCACCATCGGCGCGTCGGTTGGCGCCGGCGCGTGCGTCGGTTTCCTGATCTACAACCGTCACCCGGCGAAAATGTTCATGGGCGATACCGGGTCGCTGGCGCTCGGCGCGCTGCTGTCGGGGGTGGCGATTCTCAGCGGCGAAATGCTGCTCGTCGCGGCGATCGGCGGCGTGTTCGTGGCCGAAGCGTTTTCGGTAATTCTCCAGGTCGCCTATTTCAAGGTCACGAACGGCAAACGAATCTTTCGCATGAGCCCTTTGCACCACCATTTCGAACTGTGCGGTTGGCCAGAAACCAAAGTAACGGCGCGCTTTTGGCTCGCCTCGCTGATCTGTTCGCTGGTCGGGTTAGCGATCGTGCGATGACGGAGATCTTTCGATTCGACGCGGGCGAAGCGGCACTGGTGATCGGGCTGGGCCGCAGCGGGCTCGCGTGCATCGGGGTGTTGCGGCAGCGCGGCGTCACGGTGTACGCGACCGACGAAAAAGCGGCCGGCGAGTTGACCGGCCCGATCGCGACGGCGCAAGGTTTGGGTGCGCGTTTCGTCGCGCCCGCCGAGGTCGCCGCGCTCGCCGGGCGGATTGCGTCGGCGATACTTTCTCCCGGCGTGCCGCCGACGTCGCCGGTCGTGCGAACGCTCAATCGCCTCAACGTACCGGTGATCGGCGAGATCGAGCTGGCGTATCGCCTGTGCAAGGCGCCGATCGTCGCGGTTACGGGGACCAAGGGCAAATCGACGACGACCGCGCTGATCGGTCACTTGCTGCGTGCCTGCGGCTTTACCGTTCGCGTCGGCGGAAACATCGGCAATCCGCTCATCAACGAAGTGGTCGGCGCCGGTCCCGACGACTGGGTCGTCGCGGAAGTCTCGTCGTTCCAGTTGGAAACGATCCGTGCGTTTAAACCCCGGGTCGCCGTGCTGCTCAACGTCTCGCCGGATCATTTGGACCGCTACCATTCGATGGATGAGTACGCCGAGGCGAAGTACCGCATTTTTGCCAATCAGGCGATGAACGACTGGTTCGTCGGGAACCTCGACGACCCACGCGTTGCCGAGCTGGACTGGCACACCGGCGACGCGCGGGCGCAGGCACGCCAGTTGTGGTTCACGTTGCGCGGGCACGAGGATCGCGCCACGATGTTTTTGCGCGACGGGACGGTAACCTACGATCCGGTGGTCGGCGACCCGCGCCCGGTGGCGGTGGTCGACCGCGACGAGATCGCCCTTCCCGGCGAGCACAACGTCGGTAACGTGATGGCGGCACTGCTGGCGGCGCTGGCGGTCGGGTGCGCGCCCGCGCGGCTGCGCGCGGCCGTCGCGTCCTTCCGGCCGATGCCCCATCGCCTCGAGACGGTCGCCGAGATCGACGGCGTGCTGTTCGTCGACGACTCGAAGTCGACCAATCCGGACTCGACCATCGCCGCGCTGCACAGTTATACCCGGCCGATCGTGTTGATCGCGGGCGGCCGCGCCAAAGGCACGTCCTTCGGCGAACTCGGTGCGGCCATCGCGCGGCGTGCCAAGGCGCTGGTGGCGATCGGCGAATCCGCCGGCGAGATCGCCCGCGCGAGCCACGGCATCGCGACGGTGCGCGCCGAGTCGATGGACGAGGCCGTCCGGCGGGCGCGAGATTTCACCGTAAGCGGCGACGTCGTCTTGCTGTCGCCCGCGTGCGCATCGTTCGATATGTTTGCGTCGGCGGAAGATCGCGGCGAGCGTTTCGTCGCGGCGGTGACCGCCCTGCGGGAGCCCGCCGGTGCGTAGCGTGGCATCGCGCGCCGGGCGCGCCGATCGTTCGCGCCGCGGCAGCCCCGACCGCGCGCCCGTTCGATCGTACGTGGTGGCGCCGCCGGATGCGGTGCTCTTCGCGGTCGTCGCGACGCTGGCCGGCATCGGTTTGATCATGGTTTTTTCGGCGTCGAGTGCGACCGCGTATGCCGAGCACGGCGATATCGCGTATTACGTTAAGCGCCAGTTGATCTGGCTGGCCGTCGGACTCGTCGGTGCGTTTGCCGTTTATCGGATGGATCTGGGCCGCCTCAAGAAGTCGGCGCCCTACTTGCTGCTCGCGGCGATCGCCGGACTGCTGCTCGTCTTCGTTCCGCACGTCGGGGTCGGGGTCAACGGCGGCCGTCGCTGGATCGGCATTTCGTCGCTGAGTTTTCAGCCCTCCGAGTTCGCCAAGCTGGCGTTGATCGTCTATCTTTCGGCCGTTCTCGCCAGCCGCGGCGAGCGCATCACGTCGCTCGTGCGCGGGCTGTTTCCGCTCTGCATTCCGGTCGTCTTGATGGCCGTGCTGGTGCTCAAGGAGCCCGACATGGGTACCGCGAGCCTGCTCGTGTTCGTGGCGTTTGCGCTGTTCTTCGCGGCCGGCGCGCGCCTCTTTCACCTGGCCGCGATCCTGGCGGTAACCGTACCGATTGCGGTCGTCACGGTGATCGCCAGTCCGTACCGGCGGGCGCGCATTTTCGCCTTCTTAGATCCTTGGAAGGATCCGCAGAATACCGGCTTCCACATCGTGCAGTCGCTGCTGGCGCTGGGAAGCGGCGGACTGTTCGGCATGGGGCTGGGCGCCTCGCGCGCAAAGTTTTTCTACTTGCCCGAGCAGTACACCGATTTCATCTTTTCGGTGTTGGGCGAAGAGCTGGGGTTTATCGGTACGTTCGCGGTGGTCGCACTCTTCGCCACGCTGACGTATCGCGCCGTCAAAATCGCGATCGCCGCCCCCGACCGCTTCGGATTTTTCGTGGCGTGCGGCTGCGCCGCAATGATCGCGATCCAGGCCTTCATCAACATCGGCGTGGTGACGTCGTCGTGGCCCGTGACCGGCGTGCCGCTTCCGTTCGTTTCGTTCGGCGGCAGTTCGCTTATTGTCAATCTCATCGCCGTCGCTTTAATCGCCAACGTGGGACGCCATCGCCGCGTTAATGCCAAGCCGTAACGGCGGCTTGAACGTGGTTTTTGCCGGCGGGGGGACGGGCGGGCACCTCTATCCGGCCATCGCCGTCGCCGACGAGCTTCGCGACCGTCGGGGCGCCGCCGCAACGTTTATCGGAACCGCGGATCGGCTGGAAACGGCGATCGTGCCCAAGGCGGGATACCCGTTGAAGACGGTGGCGAGCCGGCCGCTGACGCGCAAGCTCTCGTTGGAGTTCTTTCGCACGCTGGCCGCAAACGCGGCCGGCACGCTGCAGAGCGTCGCGCTTCTGTCGCGCCTGCGCCCCGATCTGGTGATCGCGACCGGCGGCTACGTGTGCGTTCCGGTCGTGTTGGGGGCGCGCATCCTGCGTCTCGCGCGGTTATCGAGCGCGCCGATCGTGCTGTTCGAGCCCAACGCGCTGCCCGGTTTGGCGAACCGGTTGCTCGCGCCGCTGGTCGATGAGGTGTGGGGCGCCTTCGACGGCGCCGATCCGCGCTTTGCCGGAAAATACGTGCCGACCGGCATTCCGGTGCGCCGCGCGCTTCGCGCGCTGCCGGCGCGCGACGACGCGGTCGCGCGGTTCGGTCTGGATGCCGCCCGCAAGACGCTGCTTTCGATGGGCGGAAGTCAGGGCGCTCGCACGATCAACGACGCGTTCACGGCGGTGCTGCGCGCCGGCGCTTTGCCGGCGGGATGGCAACTCGTGTGCGTCACCGGCGCGGGCGACTACGAGCGCGTGAGCGCCGGCATGGAACGCCGGGCCATCGTTTGTCCGTATCTCGACGACGTTGCGGCCGGCTATGCGGCGGCCGATTTGATCCTCGCCCGGGCCGGCGCGTCGACCTTAGGCGAACTGGCGGCGGTCGGAAAGCCGGCAATTCTCGTGCCCTATCCGTTTGCCGCCGGCGACCATCAAACGGCCAACGCCCGACGCTTCGCGGCCGGCGGCGCGGCCGTCGTCATCGCCGATCGCGACCTCAATGGCGATTCCCTCGCGGCGGCGCTGGCCGAGATCGCCGTTCCGGGCCGGCTGGCAAGGTTGCAGGCGGCGGCCGAGCGGCTGGGCGGCGGCCCGGACCCGCTGGCGACCATTCTCGGCCGGGTCGAACGGCTGACGGCGAGAAAGAAGCAGCCGTGAATTTGAAGACTTTTCACTTCGTCGGCGTCGGCGGCATTGGGATGAGCGCGATCGCGCGCATCCTGCTGGCGCGCGGCGAAGCCGTCTCGGGTTCCGACATCAAGGATACGCCGCTGATCGACGAGCTGCGCCGCGAAGGCGTCGTCGTCCGGATCGGTCACCGGGCCGACAACGTTCGCGACGCGCACACGGTGGTGGTGAGTTCCGCCATCGATCGCCGCAACCCCGAGTATGTCGCCGCCGCGCGCAA
>DATCGB010000039.1:0-2666 GCA_036509155.1 Candidatus Tumulicola sp.
CGCGAGGATTTGCTGACCAACATCGGCGGCGATCTCAAGAAGTGCCCGGAGAACATCCAACTGCGAATGGTTTGGCATCTGTACCACTGCGACGAAAATTACGGTACCGAGATTGCCAAGCGAGCCGGCATCGATCTGACGCGCGCGCTCAAGCTCCCCCCGCTACCCAATCATCCGGGACCTCATAACAATCGTCCGGCGCGGGCCAGCGAGGCGACCAACGGTTCGGCCGGAGCCAAGCAGCCCTCGGGCGTCGGCGACTAGCCCCGGCTCTAACCCCGTTTCATCGGAAGATACCTCGTCGTTTGGCGGGGTATCTTCGTTTAGGCGGAAATCCCCGGCAGAGGTGCAGGATCGGTGAAGCTTCGATGCTTGTTTGCGATGGCGGCGGCCGTCGCCGTTTCGGCCTGCGCGCACGCGCCGGCGACGCGCGACGCATTCGTCATCGCGCAGCAGTGGGAACCGCGCTCGCTCAACCCGGCGCTCGAAAACGGTACGTCCTCGACGCAGTGGGGGATGCTGGTCTTCTCCTACCTCGTCAAGTACGACGATCGCGGCCGGCTCGTTCCCGACGTCGCGACCGAGATTCCCACGCCCGGCAACGGCGGCATCAGCGCCGACGGCAAGACGATCGTCTATCACATCCGCAAAGGCATTCGCTTCGCCGACGGCGTCGCACTGACGGCCGCCGATTGCGCGTGGTCGATCGAGGCGATCGATAACCCGGCCAACAACGTGCAGAGCCGTTTTGCTTACGACGACGTTGCGCGCGCCGAAGCTCCCAACCCCACCACCCTGGTGCTCCACCTCAAGCGGCCGTTTCCGCCGCTCATCACGGTGGTCGAAGCACCGCAAGGCTTTCCGATTTTGCCCAAACACGCGCTGGCGCGATTTCCGAACTTCAACCAAGTCGATTTCAACTCGGCGCCTTTTGGGTCGGGCCCGTACCGGGTCGTGCGCTGGCTTCGCGACGATCGGGTCGAGCTGCATTCGAACCCGTACTCCTGGCGCGGACCCGTCGGAATCCCGCGCATTACGATCCGCTTCGTCGCCAATCCGCAAACCGCGCTCAACCTGCTTCAGACCCACGAAATCGACGGCTATTTCGACGAACAAGATTACGCAAATTACCCGCAACTCGAGGCGATTCCCGGCTACCGCGTTACCAGCACGCAGCAGAACGCCGTCGGGGCGCTGATATTCAACACGCACGATCCGCTAACGGCCGATCCACGCGTTCGTCACGCCCTCTCCGAAGCAATCGACATCCCCAGCCTGATTGCCAAGGCGTACCGGGGCTCGATGGCGAGCCGGCATGCCGGAGCCGGGCTGTTCCTGTGGGCTTTCGATCCGCATGCCTATCCGGACATCCCGTACGACCCGGCCCACGCGCGCCGCTTGCTCGAGGCGGCCGGATGGCAAATCGGTCCGAACGGCACGCGCGTCAAAGACGGCCGTCCGCTCGACCTGCTGTTGATCATTCAGGCGGCCACACCGGGCGATGCGACCATTGCCGACAACATCGTTCAATACGAGCGCGCCATCGGCGCGCGCGTGACGCTCAAACAGTTCGACATCACCCAGTTCGTCGCGCCGGCAGCCGAGAACGGCCCGGTGTACGGCGGAAAGTTCCAGATGGCGCTCTACTCGTTCGAGAACGGCGACGATCCGGATACGACCGATCAGTTTGCGTGCGCTAACGTGCCGCCGCACGGATACAACAAGTCGCGCATCTGCAGTCCGCAGATCGACGCGCTGCTCGCGCGGGGGCTGAGCACGTACGACCGCGCCCAGCGGGCCATCACGTATCGCGCGCTGCAGGCGCTGCTGTATCGCGACCTGCCGATCGCGCTGCTCTATCGGCGGGCGCAGCTCAACGCCTTCAGCAACCGCCTGCGCGGACAAACGACGTCGCTGTCGGGCGCGTTCTGGGACGTCGGGCACTGGACGCTAGGGAACGCACCGGCGTCGGCCGCTGCGGCGCCCGACCCGTGCGCGCCTAAAATCTTTCCGACCGTTGGGAAGTTCGCGCGAACCGCGCAACCGTTGCGCGGCCCGGGTCTGCTGCTCAGCGGCGGCGGCACGCTGATCGACGACGCGTTCCGCTGGATGCACGCAACCCTCACCGGCGGCGCTCCAGGCCGTCGCGGGAACGTCGTGGCGATCCAAGCCTACACCGATGCCGACGAGTACGGCGCGTATCTTCAGCCGCTCGGGCCGTTTGCGTCGGTGAGCACGATCGGCATTCCGCACTGCGCGTCGCGCGCCCAGGTCGACGCGCTGGCTTCCGAAATCGACCGGGCCGATGGGGTGTTCTTTGCCGGCGGCGACCAAGCCAACTACGTCGTCTGGAAGGGCAGTGCGCTGATCGCGGCCATCCGCCGAGTGTGGGATCGCGGCGGCGTCATCGGTGGAACCAGTGCCGGCCTGGCAATTCAAGGCGAGGTCGTGTACGATTCGGCCGCCGCCGATCGGCTGCATCCGCACGACGATAGTTACGAAGTGCGCACGCGCAACGCGCTGCCCGATCCCTTCGAGCCCGAGATCAGCTTTACGACCGGGCTGTTTGCGTGGCCGCCGATGGCCGGCATCATCACCGACACCCACTTCGCTCGTCGCGATCGCTTCGGGCGGCTGGTCGCGTTCATGGCTCGAATCGACGACGC
>DATCGB010000040.1:0-2375 GCA_036509155.1 Candidatus Tumulicola sp.
CCGGGGGCGCGCTGGCACTGGGCGCGCTGGCGCGGCCGGCGCGGGCGGCCGAATCGGATATCTCGCTCTCGACGCCTACCGGGACGATCTACGGCACGCTGAGCCTTCCAACGAAAATGCCGGCGCCGGCCGTCTTGATTATCGCCGGGTCGGGACCGACCGACCGCGACGGCAACAACGGGCCGATTCGCGCCGGCAGCTACAAACAGCTCGCCGCCGACCTCGCCGTCCGCGGAATTGCCTCGATCCGTTACGACAAGCGCGGCATCGCTGCCAGCGCGGCAGCCGGCGGATCGGAGCGCGATCTCCGCTTCGACAACTACGTCGACGACGCCGCCGCCTGGTTGCGCCTGATGCGCGCCGACCGGCGTTTTACAAAAATCGAAGTTGCCGGACATAGCGAAGGTTCGCTGATCGGCATGCTCGCCGTGCGGGCAGCCCCGGCCGATGCTTACGTAAGCCTCGAGGGAGCCGGCCGGCCGGCCCCCGCAGTTTTGCGCGAGCAACTCAAAAAAGCCTTAACGCCCGACCTCTACGCGCAAGCCGACTCGATTATCGGCCAACTGCAGCTCGGCCATACGGTCGCACATACGCCGCCCGAACTCGCGGCGCTCTTCCGCGATTCGGTTCAACCCTACCTCATCTCGTGGTTCAAATACGATCCGGCCATCGAAATCGCCAAGGTGCGTATTCCGATGACGATCGTGCAAGGAACTGCCGACATTCAAGTCACGATGGCCGACGCCGACGATCTGAAACGCGCCGCGCCGAACGCAAAGCTGGTGGTCGTGGAGGGGATGAATCACGTCTTAAAATACGCCCCCGACACGTCGTCCCAGACAGCCATCCTGCACGGTTACGAAGACGTTTCGCTCCCACTCGACCCCCATGCCGTCGACGCGGTCGCATCCCCGCTGACCTAACGCTGCCGCCTGACCGCCGACCGGGAAGCGGGCGGGCGCTCGCCGAAAACATCCCCATGCGCCCGACTTTTGGCTCGCGCGCGGCTTTCGCATCGAGTCTGACGATCGCGTGCATTTTATGCGCGGTAAGCGCGGCGCCGGCACTCGACAAACACGATGCCGCCCTCGATGCCGCCCCGACCGGCCTAGTTCCGAGCAGCGCTAAACTGTCCGACGTGCTCGCCGCGCACGACCGGGCCGTGGGCAATGCGGCCGCCGAGGCCGGGAAAACGGTCGCCGAGCGCTGGATATTTACCTCTGCGGGGATCGCGGGCACGGAAACGCTCGAGCGCTCCGGCTTGAACTACCATTCGCGCATTGCCGAAGGCCCGTTCGTGGAAGAGTACGGTCAGTATCAGGGCACGCGCTGGCACCAAGACGCCAACGGCTTCACCTCGGCGACCAGCGAAATCGACGCGCGCAGCTTCTACGCGGTACGCGTGCTCGAAGATGCCGCCGATCCTAAAAACGACGTGACGATACTTGGCGAAACGACCGGCGCGCAGCCTGCCTGGGTGTTCCAGATCAAGCGTCCCGGATACCGTCATCCCGAGTGGATCTTCTACGATAAAGCCAGCGCGCAGGTCGTTCGCGTGGAATTTGTGTCCTCGCGTCGCCGCATCGTCGAGACGTACGACGACTTTCGTACCACCGACGGCTTCGTGCAGGCCTGGCACATCCGCGATACCGACGGCCGCCCGGAACTCGACGACGACTGGAGCCTGCAATCCGTCCGCCACGGCGTCCCGCTCTCCGACGCGATTTTTCAAATGCCGCCCCATCGCCCGACCGTGTCGCACGTCACCGCTGCGACCGACATTCCCGACCGAACTACCCGCGCTGGTTTCGTGGTCCGCGTCAACCTCGACGGGCGTGGGCTCGATTTTCTTCTCGACTCCGCCTCGGACGAGTCGATCCTCGACCGCAACGTAGCGCACGATTTGAACTTGCCGACCTACGGGCAAACCACCAAACTTGCCGACGGCCGGCCCGTAACCTATCGAACGACGCTCGCCGACGCCGACGTCGCAGGGATACATTTGCGGAACTTTACCGTCAGCTGCAGCGACTTCGCGTACGACCCGGACTCGCGCATCCGCATCGTCGGTGTGCTCGGGTACGACTTTTTTGCAGCCAACGTTCTGCACTTCGATTTCGCGAACGGGCGCATCGAAGCGTTGCCGACGCCGCCGTTTACCCAGGCGGCTCCGGTCGCCGGCGGAATCGAGATCCCGCTGACGATCGACGACGGCGTTCCACTCGTACCGATGTACGTCGGCAATACGTTGGCGACGGCCGTCGTGCTCGATACCGCGCTGCCGTTCAGCCTGATCTCGGGAACGTTCGCGGCGGAACACCCAGCCGACGTCGTCGATCGGTCGCACGGCGATCACGCCAGCGGCATGGTCCCCT
>DATCGB010000041.1:0-3896 GCA_036509155.1 Candidatus Tumulicola sp.
CTCGACGCGCTTGCGCCCGAGCTTCCGACCAACGTCAGCCTGATCCGCGGCGTGATGGCGTACTCCGTGCTGAACAAACCGCTCGAGGACGATCCGATCCTATCGCTTTTTTGGAAGCTGGTCGACGCGTCCCGCAGCAAGAAGCTCACCTCGCTCTTCGGGTCGTTCATCAACTTGCGCAACGTCACGATCGTCGCGGTGTCGGCGGATCCGCGCTACGGTGCGATGTACAACTTCGGAATTGCCGACGTAATCTACCGGGCATTGATTGCGAACGGCTATCGAAAGAACGGGGGCGTGCCGGTCACGCTGATCGGGTACAGCGGCGGCGGCCAGATGGCATGCGGGTCGGCGGGGTTTCTAAAGCGCGCGCTGGCCGCACCGGTCGACGTGATCTCGCTGGGCGGCGTTATCAGCGGAAACGATCCGATCTTGGAGTTGGAGCATCTGTATCATCTCGTCGGCGACAAGGACGGGGTGGAACGAATCGGTCCCGTGATGTTCTCATCGCGCTGGCCGGTGGCGGTCCTGTCGAATTGGAACCGGGCTAAGCGCATGGGCTTGCTGACGCGGATTCCACTCGGCCCGGTCGGCCATCAGGTTCCGGGCGGCCTGCTCGACCCCGATGCCCGACTCCCCGACGGACGAACGAACCTTCGGCAGACGCTCGACTACATTAAAAGCATCGTTACGGGCCGTTTCGTCGCTGCATCGGATTTGCCGAAGAAACCGAGCAACTACGCGCGCTACGTTGCCGGACCGGAATACGCGCGCGCGTTAGCCGCCGTCGGCTCGGCGCCGGCCACGGGGCGATATCTCCCGGTGGCGGCGTGGGGCGGACGGCTGATCCTGCCGGCGCGTGAGGAGCGGTTCGGCGGGGCGCGTTTCGAGGTGCATCTCGCACCGGCCGCGTACGCGGCATTCATCGGTACGACCGTGCGGCTGTGCTGGTCCGACGATCGCGCCGTTCGCGAACGCTTGCGCGCCGTCGTGCGCGACGTCAACTTCAGCGCGGAGGCGCAATCGGCAAGTACCTACGGCGGCCTGGTCATGCCGGTCCGGTTGAATCGATGGCGCATGGTCGACCCGCTCGAATCGCTGGCCGGCGCGCACCCGATCGACGACGTGACGGTCAAACTGGTCGGCGACGTCGAGGTGCGCGACGAAGGCGGCGACGTCACGCTGTGCATCGAACGCCAGCCGGTGCAAATTACCGGCTATTACTACTGCCTGGTGAGCTTCAGGGGTCCGGCCCCCGAAACCGACGACGGCTTTCGTGCGGTGCACTTCGACCGCGGATCGCGAACGTTTGACGGGAGCGAAGAAATCGTGCGGATGCCGCCGATCGTTCCCGATCTCGACGGGCGCGCGAACTCGACCACGACCGGGATCGATCGCTCGCCGCTTAACGCGGAGGGCTGGTATGCGTACGGCGTGCCCGACGAGCGTGGCCGATTCGTCGTGCAGTCGCTCGCGCCGCGCGCGCTGCTGCGCGCCGGCACGCGGCCGACGCTGCCCGACGCGCACGCCGCCGATCGATACGTGCGCCGGCAAGCCTGGCGCGACGTGGCGGCGGCCAGGGGCGACATCGTTTCTGCCGGCACGGCATCGTGGACGGTCGGTGAGGTCGGCCTGCTGGTGCACACGTACGGCGGGATCGGCGGAAAAGCCCGCGAGAAGGCCGCTTCCGGGCCGATCTACTTCGGGCACTTTGCCTACGGCGTCGCGATGGTGATCGACGATCCGTTGGCGGACGAGCCGCGCTTCGAGCTGACGTACTATCAAGTCTACACGCAGAACTGCGACGGCTTGATCGCGGGGGCGCTGGATTGGTCGCGTTACCTGGGCGACCGTCAGTTCGGCTGGGCGGGAATCCGGCCGGTTTGCGACGCGATCTTGCAGGACGAGGCTTTCACGGGCGGCTTCGAGATCGAAGGGCGCGGGCGCGTGTCGGCGCTCGACACGCTGGTCTTGCAGCTGGAAGTCATGACGGCGCGCTATCGCATCGGCGACGGAACCGGCGGCACCTTCGTGGGTGCGGCCAACAACTGCTCCCAGGATTCCAATCGCGCGCTCTTCGCAACCTTACGCGCATCGCTCCGTTACGCGGGAAGCCGGTCAGCCCTGGCGGCGCTCGGCGCCGATTTGAGAAAGAAACTGCAGCCGTTCGGCGCGCCGCGGCGCGACTGGAGCCGGAACGAATACGATCTCGGCACGACGCTGGAAGACGCCCCGATCCAAAACCTGCTGGCCGCGCTCGGGAGCTGGCGCTGCATCCTGCCCCGGCAGGCCTTCAACACGATCGTCGGCGTGTTTTTACGGCACGGAGCTGGCCTGACGGTGCTGGGAATCGATCGGGCCGGCGGCGAGCGCGGCGACGTCGAGCCGGTGGTTCCGACGGCATTCTAGCTGACGAGTTGTGCGGATGACTTGTACGGATGTACCTGGAAGACGGGCGCCCGTCGCGGCGATAATGGGGCCACGGATCGATGGTCTCGAACACCACCGGTCCCCTTGCCTGGGAAACGTACGGCCTGCGTCATGGTAGCCGTGCGTTTTCCGTTGGCTCGGCTCAATAGTACAGGGACTCCTCGACCGCTCGATCCTCGCTCATCGCCGCGCCGGCGGCCATCAGGTCGTCCAACGCCGCGGCGCCAATGGCTTCGCGCAAGGCGGTCAGGAGCGCGTCGCGTTCTTGCTGTTCGGTGTATTTTCGCGAGGTCTCCAGTGCGATCAGCCGAGCGTCGACGAATCCGAGAATCCGAGCCGCGCGCCGGCGATCCTTGGCCGCGCTTTCGCTTTGCACCTCGCCGTGACGAAGCGCCGCGATCGCCGCCAGATGCTGCACCGCCCAGGCGATTTGAACCTCCATATGGCGCTCTTCGGCGAGGGTCAAACCCTCGCGAGCGTAGTCCCGGGCTTCGTCAAATCGGCGCGTCGCCACCAAGTAGGCGGAGATGTTGCACAACAACAGCGCGACCCGCGGATTGTTCGTCGCGCGCTGCGTAACCAGCGCGTCCTGGGCCAATCGCAGCGCCGATTCGGGGTTGCCGGCGCGAAACTCCATTCCAGCCAGGTTTGCGGAGACGGTGGCGATCGACTGTTCGTCCTGGATGTCCGCGAAGACCGACAGCGCCTCAAGGTAGAGCGGGCGCGATCCCGCAAGGTCGCCGGCCGTCATCCGCGCCATCGCAAGGCTCTCCAGGGCCGTTCCTGTCAGCCGGACGATCCCTAAGGTCTGGCACATTTCGAGGGACGTGCGAAGCAGCGCTTCAGCTTCCTGCGGCCGGCCGAGGAGCGCGAGCGCGCGGCCGGCGACGATTTTGGCTTCCGCGGTTCCGCGGCGATCCCCGACTTGCTCGAAGAGGCCGAGTGCGCGCCGGGCCGACGATAGCATGTGTTTCCACAACGTTAAATGCATCGCGACGTTCGCGTCGGCGAGTTCCAGACGAGCGACGACGGACGGCGGCGCATCGGCAGCGGCCGCTTCCAACGCCATCCGGATCCAGCGGCGACCTTCGACGGCGGCCCGGCGCATCCAGACCGGTCCCAGCGCGGCCGCCAGACGCAGTCCCAGCGCAACGTCGCGGCCTTTGCCCAGCGACCACTCCAAGGCCGCGCGCCAGTTGTCGAGTTCGTATTGGGCGCGCGAGATCCAGACGTCGTCGGGATCGGTATCGTAGGTGCTCTCGAGGCGTTCGGCGATTTCGAGGTACGCGCGCGCGTGACTGGCTGCGACCAACTGCTGCTCGTCGCGCGCGACCAGCTTTTCGCGCGCGTAGTACCGGGCCGATTCCAAAAGCGAATAGCGCGGTTCGGCGCGCTCGAGGTCGACCGTCACCAGCGACTTGTCGGCGAGCGACGAGAGCAGGTCGAGAACGTCGAGTTCCGTTCCG
>DATCGB010000042.1:0-7364 GCA_036509155.1 Candidatus Tumulicola sp.
ACGTCGTCGAACGTCGTCGGGCGGCTGCGTCGCGTGTACGGCGTCTACGCGCGCGACCGAAAGATTGCCGTCGGCCATTTGGGGACGCTCGACCCGCAAGCGGCCGGCGTGCTTCCGGTCGCCGTTGGAAAGGCGACGCGGTTGATTCCGCTGCTGACCGATCAGCGCAAGGGCTACGCGTGCACGCTGGTGCTGGGGCGTTCGACCGCGACCCAGGACGCGCACGGCGCGACCGACCGGACGGCGCCCGTGCCCGCCGATTGGGAGCGGCGTCTCGAAGCCGTGCTGCCGAAATTCGTGGGAAAGATCGAGCAGATTCCGCCGATGTTTTCGGCGGTCCACCACGAGGGCCGACGCCTGCACGAACTCGCGCGCGAAGGAAAGACGGTCGAACGGCGCGCGCGTCCCGCAACGATCTACGCGCTCACCATACTGGGCGTGGAGGCCGCGCCGCTCGCGGCGGCGCGCCTGAGAATCGCTTGCGGCGCCGGGACGTACGTTCGAACGCTGTGCCACGACGTCGGCGTCGCAATGGGCGTTCCCGCGCATATGGGAGCGCTGGTGCGCGAGGCCTCGGGGCCCTTCGTGCTTTACGAGGCGCGGACGCTCGAAGAGATCGCCGGCGCTCCGGACGAGGTGCTGATACCGCCCGAGAACATTATTCCGTTTCCGACCGTCGTGCTCGACTTGCGCGGCTCCGCCGACTTCCGCGCCGGGCGCGTCGTACCGTTTCCGCAAGGATCGGGCGCGCGCCACGTTTTCGTGCGCGACGAGTCGCGCACGCTCGTCGGAGTCGGCGAATCGCTCGGCGCGCTGCTGGCTCCCCGCAAGGTATTCGTGTAGTCGTGAAGATCCACCACCGGTTCGAACGCGATACGCAACGGCCGTTGGCGCTGGCCATCGGATTCTTCGACGGATTTCATCGCGGACATCGTGAAATCGCGCGCCGGACACTGCGCATGCGCCGGCCCGGCTCGCGTTCCGGCGTACTGACGTTTGCCGATCATCCGGCGTCGTTTCTGCGCCCCGGGAGCGAACCTCCGCTGCTCTGTACGTCCGAGGAGCGCGCCGACCTGTTCGCCGGCGCCGGTTTCGAAGAGTGTTTCCTCGCAACGTTCGACGAGTGCGTCGCCACGCTGTCGCCGCAAGCGTTCCTCGACCTGCTCGTCGACACGCTCGGCGTGCGCGCCATCGTCGTGGGTTCCACGTTCCGGTTCGGGCACAAGCGCTCCGGCGATGCGGCCACGATGCGGGAATATTGCGCCCGCCGCGGCATCGGTTTCGTGCCGGTTGAAAACGAGACGGACGGTGGCGAGCGCATTTCGAGCACGCGGATTCGGCGGTTGGTGGCCGAAGGTGACTTGGCCGGTGCCGACCGCCTGCTCGGCGGCACCGGTTACGAAATTCGCGGCTCGGTCGAACTCGGAGCCGGCCGCGGGCACGGGTTAGGCTTCCCCACCGCCAACGTCCGGCCACCCGACAAGCTTCTTCCGAAAGACGGCGTCTACTCGGCGGTAGCCCGCTACGACGGCCGCGATCGGGTCGCGCTGGTTTCGATCGGGAGCAATCCGCAGTTCGGCGGTACGCGCCGGACGGTCGAAGCGTGGATGCGCGATTTTCATCAAACGATTTACGGGCGGGAACTCGCCTTGCGCGACTTTCGTTACGTCCGCGACCAGAAGCTTTTTGCGACCGTCGACGAACTCATCGATCAAATGCAACACGACAGCGAAGTCATCGCCTTTCCCAGTTATGGATAACCGTAGCTTCGTCCGACGCGCGCTCGGCGGCGTCGCGGTGCTCGCACTCGCGGCGTGTAATGGCGCGAGCGACGGCAAAAAAACGGGCGCGCAAGACGACCGAGTAGCGCACGTCGGGCAGGCGGCGCCGAACTGGTCCGAACCGGCCGCGCCGCAGGGCACCGTGTCGCTTGCTTCGTTGCGCGGCAAGGTCGTCTATCTGAATTTCTTTGCGACGTGGTGCCCGCCGTGCAACGAGGAGGCGCCGGCGATCGACGCGCTGCAGCGGCAATACGGGCCGCGGGGCCTGCAGGTCGTCGG
This sequence comes from Candidatus Tumulicola sp., assembly GCA_036509155.1. Classification (GTDB taxonomy): domain Bacteria; phylum Vulcanimicrobiota; class Vulcanimicrobiia; order Vulcanimicrobiales; family Vulcanimicrobiaceae; genus Tumulicola. The sequence continues at coordinate 2,061 of DATCGB010000042.1, forward strand.
CGTCGACGTCCTCGAGAACGCCGCCAAAGCCGCGCTCTTTCGCAAGGAGCACCACCTGAGCTACCCAGCCGTAATCGACAACGGCACCTTGCGAGACCAATACAACGTCAACGGGCTGCCCGTGCACGTCTTCATCGATCGCGCCGGGGTCGTTCGCAAGATCGTCGTCGGCGAGCTTTCGGCCGCCGACATGCGCGCCAACGTCCTGCAGCTGCTGGGCACTTAGGCTTCTGGGGGCCCACGGGCCCAGGATCCGGCACCCATGACTTTCTTCTCCTGCGGAGAACGTGCGGAAATCTTGAAGCGGTCGCTCGTCGCGGCATCCCTTTTCTGTGTAGTCGCGCTGTCGAGCGGCTGCGAAGGCGGGGGTGCCCAAAACCCAGCCTCGATGATGCTGCCCGGCAACGGGGCGGCCGGTCCTTCCCTGGGCGGGGCACCCAGCGGGGCGACCCTTATTCGGGTCCGCTTCGCCTGGGCACTGGGCAATCCGCCCAGTTCAGCCGGCAACCCGCCGGCGGGCGGAAGCACGGCGATGGCGCCGCCCGTTCCGGGAGCCGCGGCCCCCTTTTCAAGCGCGCCGCCGGCCTCGCTCCCCGGCGGCTCCGCCGCAAACGCGTCGCAGGCCCAGGCGCTGACCGTGAACCTCAGCGGCCCCACGCCGGCCGCCCAAACGATCGTCCTGACCGCCGGCTCGCCTGGGTGCCTCGGCACGAACGCCGGCTCGATTTGCCAGGCCGCCCTGCCGTTGCTGCCGGGCGTGTACACCGGCGTCGTTGCGACCTACGGATCGCCGAACGCGTCGCCCGGGAATATGCTCGGCAGCGCGCAGACGATCGCGTTTTCCGTGTCGTACGGCACGGCCAACGTCGTCAATCTGACGCTGTCGGGCGTCCCGGCGCAGGTGAGCGTCGTCCCCGGATCCTCGATGAGCGCGGTAAACGCGCAAGGCGGGATCGATCTCTACGGCGCGGGCAGGCACCAGCTGGTGGCCCAGCTGCTCGATGCCAATCAAAACATCATCGTCGGCTCGGCCTCGCCGACGATTGCCGTGACGCAAGGCGGCGGTTCGCTCGCGTTGTCGGTCACCCAGCCGGTCGGCGCGTCGCCTAACGCGTTCGCCGTTTCGACGCCCTTGACGTTCGGCGGCGGCAGCGCAACGCTGCGCCTTACGGCGAGTTATCCGGGCCAGCCGGCGAATCCGTGCACCCAGCCGGCAGCGGCCTGCTCCGGAACCGTTTCGCTCGACGTTCGTCAACTGCTGGCGGTTGCGAACTCGAGCGCCAATACGGTGACGCTCTATGCGGGCGGACAGAACGTGCCGCTCGTCACGATCCAGAATGGCGTAACGAATCCGCAGGCGCTCGTCTTCGACGCTGCCGGAGATCTTTTCGTCGCCAGCCAGCCGGGCAGCGTCACGGAGTACGCGGCGCCCTACAACGGCATGCCCGCAACCATTGCCATCGGCGTCAACCATCCCCAGGCGCTGGCCCTCGACAGCCGCGGAAATCTTTTCGTCGCAAACGGAAGCGGAAGCAACACGGTTACCGAATATTCGCCGCCCTACGGCGGCGCGCCGAGCGCGACCGTCGCCGCCGGCGTCGACGATCCGGTCAGTTTGGGAATCGACTACTCAGGCAATCTTTTTGTGGCCAATCAAGCCGCCAACACCGTGACCGAATATGCACCGCCGTATACTGCTGCCTCGGCCACGCTGTCCAACGGCCTAAGCGGGCCGAACTCGCTGGCGTTGGACGGGCACGGCAACTTGTTCGTATCGAACCTGAATAGCACGCCGAGCTCGGTCGTGGAGTTCGTTCCGCCCTTTTCGAACTCGAGCGCTCCCTCGGCGACGATTACGAACGGCGTCAACGAACAGGGTGCGATCGGGTTGAGTTCTTCGGCCAGTCTCTTCGTGCCCAATCAAGGGTCGAACACCGTGACGGAGTATGGCGCGCCATACTCCGGTCCTCCGACGACGATTAACGGCGGGCAGAGTCAACCGGTCGCCCTAGCCGTCGATGCGTCGGGAAATCTGTACGTCGCAAACTACGGAAACAATACGGTGACCCAGTATCCGCCCCCGTACGCCGGCGCGTCCTGGATAACGCTATCGAACGGCATAAGCAATCCGCAGGCGCTCGCGCTCTCTCCGCCGACGACGCAGTAGGCTAGGAACTCCTAGGCCGCGCGCACGACCAGCACGCCGTCGTGGAGATCGACGCCGGCAGTGCTGCCGGCCTGGAGCGCGCCGCGCAAGATCGCCGACGAGAGCGGCGTCGATACGTGGCGCGAAACGGTGCGCTGCACGAAGCGCGCGCCGGTGCCGGCCGCGATCGATTCGTCGGCCAGAAAGCGCCGCGCGTCGTCGGATAACCGCAACCGGACGTCGTGCGCCCCCAAACGCGCGGCCAGCGCCTCGACGTGAATGGCCACGATGGCTTCGATTTGCGGCAAACCCAGCGGGTCGAAGGGCACGATTTCGTCGATCCGATTGACCAGCTCGGGGCGCAGTGCGAAGGCCAGCTCGTCGTCCTCGAGATTCGTGGTGAGAACGATCAGCGCGTGGCGGAAGTCGATCGTGCGGCCTTTGGCGTCGGTAACGCGCCCGTCATCGAGGATCTGCAAGAGAATCGCGGCGACGTCGGGGTGCGCTTTTTCGAGTTCGTCGAAGAGCACGACGCAGTACGGGCGGCGGCGGACGGGCTCGGTGAGCTGTCCGGCCTCGTCGTGCCCGGCGTATCCCGGCGGTGCGCCGAGCAGGCGCGAGACGGAGTGCTGCTCGGTAAACTCCGAGAGATCGATTCGTACCAACGCGCTTTCGCTGCCGAAAAGCGCCTCGGCCAGCGTCTTGGCGAGCTCGGTTTTCCCGACCCCGCTGGGGCCTTTGAACAAAAAGCTGCCCAACGGTTTGCGCGGGTCGTGCAGACCCGCTCGGGCGCGGCGAATCGCGTCGGAAACCGACACGATCGCGCGATCTTGACCGACGACGCGCTTAGTGAGGACTCGCTCGAGGTCGAGCAAACGGTTGGCTTGCGATTCGCTCAGCGCGGCCTGCGGAATCCCGGTCCATCGCGTGACGACCGCCGCCACGTGGTCGCGCGTAACCGCCGGCCGCTCGACCGCGCCTTTATTCTGCAGCGCGACGAAGGCCGCCGCTTCGTCCATCAAGTCGATGGCCTTGTCGGGAAGAAATCGGTCGGCGATGTAGCGGGCGGAAAGCGCCGCGGCCGCCTCGACCGCGTCGTCACCGATGGTCACGCGATGATGCTGCGCGTACCCGGCGCGCAGCCCGCGCAGGATCGCGATCGTCTGCTCGATGGTCGGCTCTTCGACCATCACCGGTTGGAACCGTCGTTCGAGCGCGGCGTCGGATTCGATATATTTGCGGTATTCGTCGAAGGTCGTCGCGCCGATGCATTGCAGTTCGCCCCGCGCCAACTCCGGCTTGATCATCGAGCTTAAATCGAGCGCGCCTTCGGCCGCCCCGGCACCGACCAGGGTGTGCAGCTCGTCGATGAACAACACCACGTCGCGCGCGCTGCGCTTGACTTCGTCGAGAATGCGTTTCACGCGTCCCTCGAACTCGCCGCGATATTTCGTTCCCGCAACCAGCGGTCCGAGCGAAAGGGCGAGCACGCGCTTTCCGCGCAGCGACGCGGGGACGTTGCCGGTGACGATCCGTTGCGCGAGACCTTCGACGATCGCCGTCTTGCCGACGCCGGGTTCGCCCACGAGCACCGGGTTGTTCTTGCTTTTGCGCGCCAGAATCGAGACCAGGCGTTCGATTTCGTCGTCGCGGCCGATGACGGGATCGAGCTTTCCGGCGCGCGCCAAATCCGTGAGATCGCGCGAGAAGTTGGCGAGCGTCGGGGTGCCTCGAAAGCGCCTGGAGAGCTCGTCCAACGGCGACCCGCCGCCGCTTCCAGCGTCGCCGCGCTTTTCTTCGCCCCCAAGGCGATCGGCCAGCAACACGCTGCCGGCGATCAAGCCGGCCGCGGCCAGGGCCGCGCCCAAGTACGGAAGCGCTCCGGTGAGCGTGCGCTTTTGCGCGCAGACGGTGCACAGCAGGCGCCGTCCGTCAAAAATCGGGGCCGGGCGCGTCCCGCAAGTCTCGCAGGCCTTATCGGTCATCGAATCGATCTACCTCGCGGCCCGCGCCGGAGTTTCGGCCGGCCCGGCTCGAGGTTCTCGAGTCTACGGTTGCGCTAGGAATGTGACGCTCACCGAGATCGAGACGTTGACGTTGGACTGATCGAACTGCGTCGGCGCCGCGTTGGCAACGGCCATGCGCATCATGGGTTGGGGCGCGACCGTGCCGCCGCCGCCGAGGTCGATGCTCTTGATCGAAACGATGTGCAGGTGGGCGGCCGCCGCCAGCGCGTCGGCGTTTCCTCGCGCGTCGTCGACGGCTTTTCGGGTGGCTTGCGCTCGCGGTCCCGACGAATCGGCCAATCCGAAGCTCACGCCGTTGATCGCGGTCGCGCCCGAACTCGTGCAGGCGTCGGCGACGCGGCCGGCCTTACCGATGTCCCGGACCTTGACATCGAATCCGCGCGCTACCGTATACCCGTAACGCTCGCCATCCGGGCGCGGCGGCATGATCGAAGGCTTTGGATTGTAGTTGACGTTGTAGTACGACAACGTGATGTCGGTGCGCTCGATACCGGCTTTTTGAAGGGCCGCGACGATGCGGTCGTAGGTGGCGTTATTGTGCGCCACGGCGTCGTTGGCGTTAGCCGCGTTGGTCTCGACGCTGGCATTGACCGTCGCCATGTCGGGCGGCAACGTTACCGAGCCGCGCCCCGAGACGCTGATCTCCGTCGTGCCCGCCGCGGTGTCGGCAGCCAGGGCGGGTGCTGCCGCCAGGGAGAAAGCAACCAGAATCGTAAGGAAAGTGCGCTTCATATTCCACCTAACGTCGACGCCCGGGCGCCCGTGCCCTGGCTCATCAAGTTTTAGGAACCGCCCGCCTGGGGAACGGTAGCTTTTAGGAAGGAGACTACGACAAGCATGGGCATTTTAGCCTGGATTATTCTGGGCCTCATCGCAGGCCTCATCGCCCGCTGGATCGTTCCCGGCGAGGGCCCGGGCGGGATCATCGGCGACGTCATCGTCGGGATCATCGGGGCAATCATCGGGGGCTGGATTTACGGTTTCTTCAATCACGCCGGCGTGACGGGGTTCAACCTGCCGAGTATTGTCTGTGCCGTCATCGGCGCCATCGTGTTACTCTTTATCATACGCGCCGTCCGCGGGCGGCCCGCCGTTTAAAGCCTGACGCCTGCTCTGGCCGGCCCGGCCGGG
>DATCGB010000043.1:0-8535 GCA_036509155.1 Candidatus Tumulicola sp.
AACGGCTTTGCCGGCACGACCGCGGCCGAACAGCTTCGCAAGCACGACCCTTCCTCCGAAATCACGCTGTTCGGCGACGAGCCGTACACGCTGTATAATCGAATTTCGTTGCCGCCCATGCTGCGCAAGCAGATTCCCGAAGCCAAGGTGATGATTCGAAATCTCGTCTGGCACGAGGAGCACCGGATCGACCTGCGCCTGCGTACGCGCGTAGAACGAATCGTTCCCGAGGACCGGGTCGTCGAGGTCGATGGAAAATCGCACGCGTACGACGCGCTGCTGGTGGCGACCGGCGGCCGTCCCAATCCCACCGGCAAGCCCGGATCGGAAGGCGCGCAAAACCTGTACCCGTTTCAATATCTCGACGACACGCGCGCGATCTCCGAGCAGATCGATCGAAGTAAGGCGGCGGTGGCGATCGGCGGTTCGTTTATCGCCTACGAGCTGGCGGAGGCATTTGCGTCGCGCGGCGTCGAGACGCACTGGCTGATGCGCGGCCCACGCGCGCTCCATCGGGTCATCGACGAGGTTGCCGGCGAACTCCTCCACGAATCGGCCGAGGCGGACGGCGTGCACATGCATTACGGCGAAGAAGTCGACGCCTTCGTGCGCTCCAACGGTGTCGTTACGAAAGTGCGTACGTCGAGCGGCCGAGAAATCGAAGCGCAATGCTACGGCTACGGATTCGGTTTAGCCATGAACACCGAGGTCTGCGCCGGATCCGGGATCCAAACCAGCCGCAACGGCATCCTGTGCGACGATCGCTTGGAAACCAACATCAAGGGCATTTTTGCGGCCGGAGACATCGCCGACTTCTACGATCCGATTCTCGAAATGCGTTATCGGATGGGAACCTGGAACAATGCCGGCGCCCACGGTAAAGTCGCGGCCATCAACATGATGGGCGGCAGCGACGTTTACCACGACGTCCCCGAATATTCGTCGCTGCTTTTCAAGGGGCAGACCATCACGCAGTTCGGCATGGGAACCGACCTGCGCGGCGACCTCGAGACCGTTCGTAAGGTCGACCGCGAGAAGAAGTGGTACCGCGCGTTATTTTTCTGGCAGGATCGGCTCGTCGGCGGTCTGATGCTCGGCAAAGGCAACCGCGCGGGTAAGCGCAAGTACGTCGAAGCGATCAAGAACAAACAAGCCTTTCCGAAGCCGGAATGGCAAGCCATGCTCGACTGGACCGCGTAGAGAACTTTCTAACGAGTTGCTAAAAGGCCCGCCGCCGCAACGCGCGGAAGGGGCGCGACGATGAAAAACCTCAAGACTGCGGTGGCGCTTGCTTGTGCCGTCGCCGCGACGGCCGCCGCCGGCCGAGCCGCCGACGTCGACGACGCGACGCAGAAAACGCTGACCGCCAACTACGCGCTGGCCTGTACCGCGGCGTCCAACCCGAGCGACGCGAATCTCGACGCGGCGTTCGCCAACCTCGCACCCGATTTCGTCAACGTCGATCCGACGGGCAAGCAGGAGAGCCGCGATCAGGTCGTCAGCCTGGGCAAGCAGCAGCTAAAGATGCTGCACGCGACGGCCTGCAGCAACAAAATCGATTCCATTTCGGCGACCGACCCGAATACGATCGTCGTCGTAAACACGCTGCACCTCGAAGGTGACGTCACGACGCCCGACGGCAAGCACGCGCTGATTCTCACGGATAAGGCGCAAGACACCTGGAAAAACGTGGGCGGAAAATGGATGGAAGGGCAAAGTAAGGACTTGCACGTCCTCGTCCAAATCGACGGAAACGTCGTCCAAGACCTCGGCTCGTAGCCGCTCCTAGCGGCATGCGCGGGTGAGGGCGTCGGCGAAGCGGTCGACGTCGTCGGGCGTCGTGGCCCAGTGCGTCATCCAGCGTACTTCCGGTAACGACTCTTCGAAGACGTAGAAGAAAAAGTCGCGCTTGAGTCGTTCGATCGCGCCGCGGTCGAGGGTCGCGAAGATGGCGTTGCAGCGGACGGGACGCGTGATCCGCACCTCGGGAATATCGCGCACGCGATCGTAGAGCCGGGCCGTCATCGCGTTGGCGTGCGCCGCATAGTGGAGCCATCGATCGGCCGTCATCAGCGCCTCGAACTGGGCGGCGAGGTAGCGCATCTTGGAGGCCAACTGCATGGCCTGTTTCCGAACGAACGGCGCCGCCCCGGCGGTTTGAACCGGATCGAAAAAGCACAGCGCTTCGCCGAACATGAGTCCGTTTTTCGTGCCGCCGAAACTTAGCGCGTCGACCCCGGCGTCGACCGTGAGCGCGCGCGGGGTCGTACCGAGCGCGGCCGCGGCGTTGGCGATGCGCGCGCCGTCCACGTGAACCAACAGCCCGCGAGCGTGCGCGAAAGCGCAAAGTTCTTCGATCTCGCCGCGCTCGTATACGTCGCCGAACTCGGTCGCCTGCGAGATCGAGATGGCGCGCGGCTGCGAGAAGTGAACGTCGTGCCCGGCATGGAGATACGGCTCCAGATCGGCGGCCCGAAGCTTTCCGTCGGCGGTCGGCACCGTCACGATCTTCGAACCGCTGAATCGCTCGAAGGCGCCGCACTCGTCGGTCGCCAGATGGGCCGTCGCCGGAGCGAGGACGGCTTCCCACGGCCGCAGCAGCGAGGCCAGGGCGGCGACGTTTGCGCCGGTGCCGTTAAACGCGAAATAGACGTCCGTCGCATCGCCGAAGTGTTCGCGAAAACGCGCCACCGCGCGCGCGGTCCACTCGTCGTCGCCGTATCCGATCGCGTCTCCCACGTTGGCGCCGGCGATGGCGGCCAGGATCTCGGGTGCGATCGGAGCGTTGTTGTCGCTCGCAAAGCTGCGTTGCACGTTGAGGCGTCGTCCTTTCTCTTTACAGGGAGACGGTCGTGCCGCGGCGAGCCACTTCGGCCGGCCAGCCGAACGCCGAATGCACGAGCGTCGCGACCGCCGTCGCCGACTCGACTTCGCCGTGGACCGCGTACAGATGAGGCTTTGACGGACACGTTTCGAACCATCGCTTCAGGTCGGCCTGATCGGCGTGCGCCGAAAACCCGGCGAGGTGGACGATCTTGGCCAGCACCGGAATGGTGTCGCCGTAGATACGCACGCTGTGAGCCGCGTGAACGAGCAGAAATCCGAGCGTGCCGGCGCTTTGATAGCCGGGAAAGACGACCGTCGCCTTGGGGTCGGCGAGATGGTTGTGCAAGTGATGCAGGATGCGTCCGCCCGACGCCATCCCCGAAGCCGACACGATAACGGCGCTGCCGGTTAGCGAGTTGAGCTGCTTCGATTCCTCGGTGGTCACGTGCAGCGCAAAGTTTCGAACGCCAAACGGCGTCCCGGCCGTGTTCCCCGGGATCGGCTTGTGCGCGTCGGGAAATTCTTCGAACAGGCGGTCGACCTTGGTCGCCATCGGGCTGTCGAGGTGAATCGGCAGACGGCCGATGGCGGGGTAACGTTGCTGAAGCTGCGCGATGGTCAGCAGGATGTCTTGCGTTCGTTCGACCGCGAAGGCGGGAATCACGATCGGGCCGCCGCGGCCGATCGCCTCCAAAAGAGTTTGCGCAAACGCCTCGTTGGGATCCGGCGGATGCACGCGGTCGCCGTAGGTCGATTCGCTGACGATGACGTCCGCGGCACCGATCGGCGCGGGATCGTAAAGCAGCGGCCGCCCGTAGCGGCCGAGGTCGCCCGAAAATACGACCCGTTTGCCTTCGATCTCGAGCGCGACGAATGCCGAGCCGATGATGTGCCCGGCGTTATGATAGGTGGCCGTGGCGGCGCCGGCCACGTCGAACGCGGTTTCCAGCGCAACGGTTCGCACCAGCCGCAAGGTGGCGGCAACGTCGGCGGGGTCGTAGTACATCGGCGGCGCCTGCGGGCGTTCGTGGTGAAAGCCCCGCTTATGGAGTTCTTGCTGCAAGTGGGCGGCGTCTTCGAGCACGATGTCCATGAGTTCGACGGTCGGCGGCGTGCAGTAAATCACGCCGTGAAAGCCGTCGCGAACCAGCTTGGGCAGATAGCCGATGTGGTCGAGGTGTCCGTGCGTGACGACGACCGCATCGACGTCCTTGGCCGGGATCGGCAGCGGAACATCGTTGAGCGCGCGCACGTCGACGAGGCCTTGAAAGAGGCCGCAGTCGATGAAGACGTGGCGGCCGGCAATCGAAAGCAAATGCTTGCTGCCGGTGACGGTTCCGGCGGCACCGATAAAGGTTAGTTCAGCCACGTGTCTCCTGCGTAACGGCGGGGCGCCGGATTTGAAAGTCGGCATGACGGTTGAAGGCCAGCGCCGACGGCATCGCGGACTTGGCGTGAGTTTCCAGAAGCCGGTCGACGAGCGCCTCGGGCTTGTCGTCCGTTAGCAGAATCGATCCGGTGTCTTTCTGCACGAGCCTGGCGATGCGTACGAATTCGTCGCTGATTCCGCCGGAGTGCGTCAGCACGCCGATGAGCTTGCCCTCGTCGTACGCGATGCAGAACTCACCCAGCGTTCCGCTGCGGCCGCCCACGAAAATGACGAAATCCGAGCTATGGATGTTGTGCGTCTCGCGCCCCATCAGGCCCGAGCCGGTGAATACCATCGTGGTGTAGGGCTGCAGCGGCGAGCCGTACACGTTGACGTGTTCCTCGCGCGATAGGGCCGGCGAAATGCCCAAGCTGATCCCGCCGGCAGCGTGGGCGCCGAGGACGGCGGCGTGCGGCAGGCCCGGACAGGCGCCGGTAACGATCGTGCACTCGCGTTCGGCGATGCGGTATCCGAGACGGCGGGCGAGCGCCAACTCGGCGTCGGAAATTCTTCCACCGGCGGAGCCCATGACGCCGATTTGGAGATTCATGGGTCGAACGATGCGTGACGACGATGAACGGTACCTACCGCCAACTCGAGCGGCGCTGGAAGCAACTGCGGCGCATCGACGGCCTGCGCGTGCACGAGGTCGCCTGCGTCAATGCGCCGCGCACCCTCCTATGCGTCGAGTTCGGCGACCCGCGCGGGCCGGCGATCGCCATCGCGGCGGGCATCCATGGCGACGAGCCGGCCGGCCCTTGGGCGCTGCTCGATCTGGTGGAATCCGGCGGACTCGACCCGGCGTTTTCGTACCGCGTGTGGCCGTGCACGAACCCGACGGGCTACGACGCCGGCACGCGCGCGGCCGCGGACGGGTCCGACCTTAACCGCACTTTCGGTCGGGGCGGCCGCTCGCCCGAGGCGCGCGCGATCCTGACGGCCAACCGCGACCGAAAGTTCGTTCTCTCGCTGGACTTGCACGAGGACTGCGACGCACGCGGATTTTATTGTTACGAGTACGGCGGCGGCGAGGTCGGGCGCCACGCGATCGCGGCGCTCGATGCGGCCGGGCTTCCGGTCGATCCGCTGGAGGCAACCTTTGCGACGGCCGGTCCGCTGGACGAGTCGAGCGCCACGCGCGAGCGCGGGCGGATCGTCGCCGACCACTTCGCGGAAGCCGCAGTGTTGGGCGAGCTGTCGTATTCGCTGGCCGTCGCGCGCCACGCGGCCCGTCACGCCTTGACCTTCGAGTCGCCGAGCCAAGCATCGTGGGAGAGCCGGCTGGCGACGCACGTCACGGCCGTGCGCGCGGCCGTCGGCGCGGTTTCCGCGGGGGCGCGAAAGTAACCGGCGCGACGATGCTCGAATGAGCCAGCCTCCATGATGAATCGCGGCTACCGTGGCTGAGCGCGACGAGCTCGAAGCCGACGTGCTGTTCGTCGGCGCCGGGCCGGCCAGTCTGGCGGGCGCCATTCGCCTCGGGCAACTGGCTAACGCGGCCGGCCGCGAACTGGAAATTTTCGTCATCGAGAAGGGCGGCGAGGTCGGCAATCACGGCATTTCGGGCGCCGTCTTAGATCCGCGCGCGCTGGACGAACTGCTGCCGGATTGGGCGGCGAGCGCGCCGGTCGAATCGCCCGTGACGACCGATGAGATGTGGTACCTGACGGCCGGCGGACGGATCAAGGCGCCGCTCGTACCGCCGTCGCTCGACAACCGCGGCAAGTACGTGGCGTCGCTGCAGAAGCTGAGCAAGTGGCTGGGCGAGCGGGCCGAAGAAGCCGGCGCGCAAGTCATCGCCGGATTTCCCGGAACCGAACTTCTGTGGGACGACGAGCGGGTCGTCGGCGTCCGCACCGGCGACAAAGGCATCGATCATAACGGCCAGCCAAAATCGAACTTCGAACTGGGTGCCGACATTCGGGCGAAGGTCGTCGTTTTGGGCGAAGGTCCGCGTGGGACGCTCGCCAAGCAGGCGATTCCGCGGCTGGAACTGGACCGCGGGCGCGAGCCGCAAGTGTATGCCGCCGGCATCAAAGAGTTGTGGCAGCTGCCCGACGACCGGTTTAAAGCCGGGGCCGTCATTCACACGCTGGGATATCCGCTTCCGAACGAAACGTTCGGCGGCGGCTTCATTTACGGCATGGCCGGCAACGTGCTCGACATCGGTCACGTCGTCGGACTCGACTACAAGAACCCGACGACCGATCCGCATAACGAACTGCAGCGAATGAAACGCCATCCCGTCATCGCAAAGATGCTCGAGGGCGGCACGATGATCCGCTACGGCGCGAAGGCCATCCCGGAAGGCGGTCTATTTGCCATGCCCCGGCCGTACGGCGCGGGACTGCTGCTGATCGGCGATACCGGCGGTTTCTTAAACGGCATGCGTCTCAAAGGCATCCATCTCGCGATGAAATCCGGCATGCTGGCCGCCGAAACCATTTGGGAGGCGCTCCAAGCCGGCACCTGCGACGCCGAAACGCTGGCGGCTTTCGAGCGTCGCTTTAAGGAGTCGTGGGCCTATTCCGAAATGCGCTCGTCGCGCAACTTCCATCAAGGCTTTAAGCACGGCCGTTGGGCCGGATTGCTCAATGCCGGTCTCGGTACGCTTACCGGCGGCGGCGGATTCGGTTTCATCGACCGGCTGGCGGGCGAACCGGGTTACGAAGTGATGGTCAAAGCCGGCTACCGGCCGCCCGAAACCCCGCGTACGCCGATCGACAACGTGCTGACGTTCGACCGTCTCACCGACGTGTTCAAGAGCGGCACGATGCACGAAGAGGACCAGCCCAGCCATCTCAAAGTCGCCGACACGAATATCTGCCGCGATCGCTGTACCGTGGAATACGGGAATCCGTGCCAGTACTTTTGCCCGGCGGCCGTCTACGAGCCGATGTTTGAAAAAACGGGGGACGGCTCGATCGAAGGACGGCTGCAGATAAATTTTACGAACTGCGTGCACTGCAAGACGTGCGACATCATCGACCCATATCAAATCATCACCTGGGTGCCTCCGCAGGGTGGAGAAGGACCCGTCTACACTGGGATGTGACGTGGTGCTGATCGCGGGGCTATTCGGCCACCGTCGTCCCGACGACCCGGCGTGGATCCAGTGGCTGCACGCCGCTTCGCAGTGGATCGGCGCGCATTGGGCGGTCTTGGCCGTCCTGATTCCCGTCGCCGGTCTGATCGTCGCGGCGATCGTCAGTCACTATCTGGCACTGGCGCGCGAAAACCGCTCGCGACGGCTGACGCGCGGTGAAGTTCGCGTCCGGGTGCATGCCGATTTGGCGGCCCGGCTGCTGTCGCACTGCACCTACGTTCAAACGGCGATCGACGATCCGGCACTCGACCCGGCCGCGTGGCGGCCGGGTAATACGTCGCTGCGGCGACGCGCCGAGATGGCCGACGCGGTCGACGCGTTAGGCGCCGAGTACGTCTCGTTCATGGCGGCGATCGAAAAGGAGCGGCGCACGATCGACGGGTTGGTACGGCTCGGCGCGCAAACGCGCGATCGGCTATCGGAACGGATCCATGCCGGCGCGTTCGACATTATCGAAACCTACGTGCCGTTCATTTGCGATTTCGGAGAAACGCAGCAGGCGCGCCGGCTAAGCAAACTCGCCGGCGACGCGCGTGCGCGACGTGCCTAAGGCCGCACGCGGCGGCGACGTGGCCGTCATCGGCGCCGGCCTGATCGGTTTGGCGGTCGCCTTCGAGCTGGCCGAGCGCGGCGCGACGGTGCGCGTCTACGATCGCGGCGAGCCCGGCAAAGCGGCGTCGTGGGCCGGCGCGGGCATGCTGGCACCCTACTCGGAAGACGGCGGCGACGAAGCGATGCTGGCGCTATGCGCGGCGTCGCTGGCCGAATACCCGAAGTTCGTGCAACGCGTTCGGGCCGCCGCCCAGGTCGATCCGCGCCTGCACCTTGACGGCATCGTGCACGCGGCGTTCGGGCAGTCGTCGTTGGCGCGGCTGCACGAGCGAGCCGCAGCGCTCCGCAGTCGCGGGGTTGCGTGTACGACGTTCGACCGCGAGCAAACGTTGGCCGCCGAACCGTGGCTCGGGAACGGCGTGTCGGGCGCGTTGGTCGTAAGCGGCGAAGGACACGTCGATAATCGGCGTTTGGGACGTGCGTTGGCGGCCGCCTGCGCGGCTCGCGGCGCGATCGTCGCGCGCGTCGCGCACCTGAGCGTGGAATGCGACGCGCGGCGCGTGCTGGGCGTGCGCACCGATCTCGGCTTCGCGCCGGCCGACGTCGCGATCAATGCGGCCGG
>DATCGB010000044.1:0-8198 GCA_036509155.1 Candidatus Tumulicola sp.
GTTGCCGTGGGAAACGTCGATAAACTGCGTGTGCCAGCCGCTCGCCTCAAAGCGCTCGATCGGGTCGTCGGTCAGCGTAATGTCGGTCGGTCCGGCCAGTGAAACTCGATTGTCGTCGTAAAAGACGATCAGCTTGCCGAGTTTGAGATGACCCGCTAGCGAAATCGCCTCCTGGCTGATCCCTTCCATTAGATCGCCGTCGCCGCAGATGCAGTACGTGAAGTGGTCGACGATCGGCGCGTCGTCGCGGTTATATACCGCGCCCAGGTGGGCTTGTGCGATCGCCATCCCGACCGCGTTGGCGATGCCTTGACCCAGCGGACCGGTGGTCGCTTCCACGCCGGGCGTTCGCTCGACCTCGGGATGTCCGGGCGTCTTGCTCCCGAACTGACGGAACGACTTGAGGTCGTCGAGCGACAGGTCGTAACCGGTAAGGTACAACAGCGCGTAAAGCAGCATCGATCCATGGCCGGCGGAGAGCACGAAACGGTCGCGGTCGAGCCAGTGCGGATCTTGCGGATTGAAGCGCAGTTGTCGCGTCCACAGCGTATAGGCCATCGCGGCGGCGCCCATCGGCATCCCGGGATGACCCGAGTTCGCTTTTTGAACCGCATCGACCGCCAGAAATCGGATGGCGTTAATGCGTTGCTCGTCGGCGGGGGAGTTCGGCACGAGATCTCCTTCGGTTGTTTTGGAATGGGGACGCGTATGAGCCCGGTGGGAGGGATGGGGTCATTTCGCCCTTTCCGCTCTATTCCTTACCCGCGCCGGCCGCAATCGGACGCCCGGGCATGGTACCTGGGCCGCTGCGACGTAAAGCGTCAAGCGATGAGCCAGAACGAGTTGCGCGCCGGGATCGAGGCGTTAGCGCGCGGCGAGGGCGACGTGCGCGGCCGGGCAGGCCGCGTCGTCGACCGCGTCATCGCCGCGCTCGACGCGGGCCGCCTGCGCGTTGCCCAGCCGGCCGAGAACGGCGACTGGGTGACCAACGCGTGGGTTAAGCAAGCCATCCTGCTGTATTTCCAACGACGCGATTGCGAGCGGATCGGCGACGGCGACGAAGGCGCGCCGGTTTACTTCGACAAGCTGCCGCTCAAGCGCAACTTCAAGAAATCCGGCGTGCGCTGCGTGCCTCCGGGCGTGGCGCGGTACGGCAGCTTTCTCGGCCGCGGCGTCATCTTGATGCCCGGATACGTCAACGTCGGTGCGTACGTGGACGAAGGCAGCATGATCGACACGTGGGCGACCGTCGGCTCGTGCGCGCAGGTCGGAAAAAACGTGCACCTTTCGGGCGGCGTCGGCGTCGGCGGGGTTCTCGAGCCGCCGCAGGCCGCTCCGGTAATCATCGAAGATGGCGCGTTCGTCGGCTCGCGCTGCATCGTGGTCGAAGGCGTATTGGTCGAGTCCGAAGCGGTACTCGGCGCGGGCGTCGTGCTGACGGCGAGCACGCCGATCGTCGACGTTCGCGCGAACGAACCGGTCGTCACGCGCGGCCGCGTTCCTGCCCGCGCGGTCGTGATTCCGGGCACGCTGCCCAAGCACTTCCCGGCCGGGGAATTCGGCACGCCGTGCGCGCTGATCGTCGGAACGCGCGACGCGTCGACCGACCGCAAGACGTCGCTCAACGCGGCGTTGCGCGAACACCAGGTGGCCGTATGAATCCGCGCGTGCTCGAAATCCCGGGATCGCTCATTCGCCGCGTCGCCGCCAAGAAGCGCCCCACATCGATCGACCTCGGCTTGGGCGAACCGACCCTGGCGCCGAATCGGGCGCACTTGGACTATGCGATGCGTTACGTTGCCGAACGCGGCGTCAAGTACACCGCCAACGCGGGCGACCCGGTTCTGCGTGAAGCGATCGCACGCCACTATCGCTACCCCGGAATGGATCGCGCGGCCAACGTGTGCGTGACGGTTGGCTCGCAAGAGGCGATGTACGTCGCGCTGATGACGCTGCTCGACCCGGCCCGCGACGAACTGCTCGTCGTCGAGCCGGCCTTTCCGTCGTACGTCAAGATGGCGGTTCTCGACGGCGTGGCGTGCCGAACCGTCGCCATGGGCGCGGCCGACGATTTCGCGTTCGACGCCGAGCGCATTCTAGCGGCCGTGACCGAAGCGACCCGCGCGATCGTGATCTGTTCCCCGTGCAATCCGACCGGACGCGTTCTCGGACGCGCGCAGGCCGACCGCCTCGTGCGCGGACTCGAGCGGCGACCGGGCGATCCGGTTTGGTTGATTCACGACGAGATTTATCGCGAGCAGACGTTCGCGGCCGATGCCGCCGCGCTGGCCGAACGCTATCCGTACACGGTCGTGACGAACTCCGTGAGCAAGAGCAACGCGTTGACGGGCTTGCGTCTGGGGTGGATCCTGGCCCCCGAAAATTTTACCGAACATGCGATCAGGGCGCATGCCTGGGTAACCTCGTGCGCAGACACGTTTGCGCAGCAAGTGGCGGCGCATATTTTTGCGTCGCCCGAAGGCGTGCGCGAACACGCCGCGTGGTACGTCGAGCAGCGGGCCGCGCTCTTGCAGGCGCTTGCGGCCAGCGGTTTGCGATTCATCGTGCCCGAAGGCGCCTTCTACGCGTGCGTGCGGCTCCCCGACGGTACCCGCTCGCTGGATGCCGCCAACGAGCTGATTGAAAACCACGACGTGCTGGCCATTCCCGGCATCGCGTTCGGCCCCGAGTTGGAGGGTTGGCTGCGCTTGAGTTGGGTCGCCCCGGCCGATCGCGTCGCCGAAGGAATCGCGCGCATCGCGCGCTACTGCGCCGCCGGCCGCCCCGCGTTCAAGTCGCTGCGTTAGCGCCGGCGGGGCCGATCCACACCGTTTGCACGTTGACGAACTCGTGGACGCCAAACGTCGCAAGTTCGCGCCCGTAGCCGCTTTTCTTCACGCCGCCGAAGGGCAGGCGCGGATCGCTGGCGACGATGCCGTTGATGAAAACCGCGCCGGCTTCCACGCGCGTCGCCAGCTTCTCGGCCGCGGCCGCGTCGTTCGTCCACATGCTGAAACCCAGTCCGTAACTCGAGGCGTTGGCCAACGCGATCGCTTCGTCGGCGTCGCGCGCGCGCACGACGGCTGCGGCCGGTCCGAAGACCTCTTCGTCGAACATGCGCATGCCCGGCACGACGTCGGAAACGATCGTCGCTTGGTAGAAATATCCGCGGCCGCCGATGGGTTCGCCGCCCAGCTCGAGACGGGCGCCGCGCGCGAGCGTCGCGCACACCTGTTCGTGGATGCCGTCGCGCAGGTCGCCGCGGGCGCACGGTCCGAGCGCGACGCCTTCGTCCATCGGATTGCCGACGCGCTGCGCCTTAGCCAGCGCGACGAAACGCGCTAGGAACTCCGCATGGACCGGATCGGCGACGATGAATCGCTTGGCCGCGATGCAGCTCTGGCCGGTGTTCTGAAAGCGGGCGGTGACGGCCGCTTCGGCTGCCAACTCGAGATCCGCGTCGGCCAGAACGACGAAGGCATCCGATCCGCCTAGTTCGAGCACGGACTTCTTTAACGCCGCGCCGGCGGCGGATGCCACCGCAACGCCGGCCCGCTCGGACCCGGTGAGCGTGACGGCACGAATGCGCGGGTCGGCAATCAGTTCGTCCGCGGCACGGTTGCTCACCAGCAGGGTTGCGAACAAACCTTCAGGCGCCCCCGCCTCGCGAAACGCGCGCTCGATTTCGAGCCCGCAGCGGGTGGTGTTTTCGGCGTGCTTGAGCAGGACCGCATTCCCGGCCAGCAGCGCCGGTACGGCCGCGCGAAACACTTGCCAGTACGGATAGTTCCACGGCATGATCGCCAGCACGATGCCGAGCGGGCGAAAGGCGACGTAACTGCGAGCCGCGTTGGAGGGTGCTTCTTGCGGCGCCATCATGGCGCCGCCGTTTGCCGCGAAGTAGTCGCAGCACCGCGCGCATTTCTCCACCTCGGCGCGCGCTTGCGCCACCGGCTTACCCATCTCGCGGACCGCCGTCGTCGCCAGCGCGAGCGACTGCGCGCGCAGCCGCCCCGCGACCGCGCTCAACAGGGCGGTGCGCTGCCGTGCCGGGGTCGCGGCCCACGTAATGGCCGCCGCGGCGGCGGCGGCGAGTGCGGCTTCGACCGCAGGTTCGTCCATGTAGACGAACCGTTCCAGCACGGATCCGGTCGTCGGATCGATCGTGGCGAAGGACACGTGCCAGCCTACAACCCGTG
This sequence comes from Candidatus Tumulicola sp., assembly GCA_036509155.1. Lineage (GTDB taxonomy): Bacteria > Vulcanimicrobiota > Vulcanimicrobiia > Vulcanimicrobiales > Vulcanimicrobiaceae > Tumulicola. The sequence continues at coordinate 4,200 of DATCGB010000044.1, forward strand.
GGCCCAGGGGCCGCTCGGGCCGGCGTACACTTCGACCAGGAGTCCCGGCTTCAGGTAGGTTTTGGCGACCCGCTGCACGTCGGCCGCGGTGACGTTTGCGAACCGGTCGTTGAGCGTGCGGTAGTAGTTGGTTGGGAGATCGCTGGTCAGAATGTCGAGCAGCTGTTTGGCCTGTCCGGTCGAGGAGGCTTCGTCGAGCAGCGCATCGCTCACGAGCCGGACCTTCGCCTCCTGCAGTTCGGTTGCCGACACCGGCTGGCTTTGGAAAAGGGCGAGTTCCTGACGAACGAAGTTCACCGCCTCGACGACGCGCTGCGGCGACGCGCTGAGTTCGATCCGGAAGTCGCCGCGATCGTCGTCCGCGTTAAGCGAGCTGCTGACGCTGTACACGAGCCCGCGCTTTTGCCGCAGCTCTTGCCACAGACGTGATTCGAATGCGCCGCTGCCGCCGAGGATTTGATTGAGAACCAAAAACGTATCGTAGTCCGGACTCGAACGCGCGACGGCCGGCTGCCCGAGACGGATGAAGACCTGATTGGCCGCGGTTCCGATGTAGTCGTGACCCTTGGTGGCCGGCGGCATCGGCATCAAGTGCGCGTTGGGCTTAGCCCCAACCGCCTGCCACGATCCGAAAGCCGTCTCGAGCGCGGCGCGGACGCGCTGCGGCGTGACGTTGCCGACGACGGCGATGGTGGTGAGGTCGGGACGCCAATAGCGGCCGGCGAAGGCGAGCAGATCGTCGCGCGTGATGCTGTCGACGCTTTGCGGCGTGGGATTGCGCAGCGACGGGTCGTTGCTGGCCAGCAGCAGTTCGTCGTATGCCCGGTCGATCATCACGCCCGAAATGCTCGCTTCGGACTGTAGGCTGTTCGCCAGTTGGGATCGTTCGAGTCCGAGCCACGGTTCGGCAAAGGTCGGGTGCTCTTCGCCGTCCGCCACCACCTTGACGATGCTTTCGAAGTCGCGCGCTTCGCCCTGGGCCGAGAACGACTGGCCGGTATCGACGAAGGCCCCCATTTCGTCGGTCGTCTTGCGCCGCAGCGCGAACGGATACGACTGGCTGCCGTAGTCGGCCACCGACGAGGCGAGCCGCGAAATACCTTCCTTGCCGGGCGGCTGGAAGGCCGGCGAGGACGCGATGCTCCCGCGCATCACGAACGTCGGCCGGTCGGTTTTCTGTTGCACGATGACGCGCACGCCGTTGGGCAGGGTGAAGGTCACGGGCGCGAGCGCGCTGCGCGCCTTCGTCGGTTCGCGCACGGCTTTGGCGATCCACGCCGGTTCGACGATCGGCCCGGTCGGAACGCGTTTCGAAAAGTCGTCGCTCGCAGCCGCGTCGCTCTTGTTCGAACTGCCTTTGGGCGGGCTCGAGTTGGGCGTCAGGTGCCCGACCACGTTGGGGCGGCTCAGATAGGTGCGGGCGGCCTGGAGCAGATCGTTGCCGGTCAACGCGGCGAGACGGTCGTCTTCGGCGCCGATTTTTTCGCCGACGATGCCGTAAGTATAGCCGGCCAGGCTGCCGATGCCGTCGATTGAATCGGCCGAGTAGAGCCGTTCGGCGATCGTCAGGCGTTTTGCCGCGGTAACCAAATCGGGACTGAAGCCGGTCGCGAGCACGCGGTCGAGCGTCGACTGGAAGACGGCTTGGGCTTCGTCGGCGTGATGCCCGGGATTGAGGATGATGAAGACGTTGAGCAGTCCGCCGCGCAGTTGGGTGTCGGCGCTGGCTTCGATCGCCAGCGCGATATTGGTCTGCACCAGTGCCTGGTAAAACGGCGAGCGCTGATTCTCGAGCAGCGTCGCCAGCGTGCTGACCGCCGGCTCGCCCGGCTGCGTGTCGCCCGGAACCGAGTAGGCGAGGTCGAGAATTTCAAACGGAAACGGAAACTCGGCTTCGACCGTTTTTCCGGTCGCCGCAACCGGATTGCGATCCCGCGTCGCCGGCAGCTTTTTGCTGGGAATCGCACCGAAGAAGCGTTGCGCTTTGGCGAAGACCGCGGCGTGCGCGACGTCGCCGGCAACGACCAGCGCGGCGTTGTTCGGAGCGTACCACTCGTGGTAGTAGCGAGCGATGTCGGCCACGCTCGCACCGGCGACGTCGGCCCGCTCGCCGATCGGCGTGCGGCCGGCCGGCTGACCCGGAAACGCCGCGGCGCGAACGCGCGACATCAGGTTGAAGAACGGCGAGCTGGCGTCGCCATCGAGTTCGTTGAGCACGGCCTTGCGTTCAATTGCCCAGTCGGTTGCCCGCAGCGCCGCATGCTGCATGCGATCGGCTTCGATGAACAGCGCCACGTCGACTTTGTCGGATGGCATTTCGAAGTAGAACTGCGTGTAGTCGTAGGTCGTTTCGCCATTCATCTGCGCGCCCAGCCGGGCGACGATGTCGTCCAGGCCGCCGGCCGAGACCGCGTGCGTTCCGCGAAACATCATGTGCTCGAGAGCGTGTGCCAGGCCGGTTTTCCCGCGCGTTTCGTCGAGCGACCCGAAGCCGTACCACACCGAGCTTTGGACGACCGGCGCCGCCCGATCCTCGACCACCACGACTTTGAGGCCGTTTTTTAACGTCGTCGTGTAGATGCCCGCGTCGCCCGGTCCGCCTTGCGCTGCCGCGGCGCCGGGCACGAATGCCGCGAGCGCGAGCAGCACGACCAACCTGGGCACGAGATGTTTCACAGTGTAGCGACTCCTAAATAATACGCGGCCGTCGCCTCGACGGCCGCAAGAGGAAGACAGCCGATCAGTTCGCCGCCGGCCAGTTGGATGCCGCGTTCGGCCGCCAGCCGGGCGATCAGCTCGACGATGCGGTACAACGGCGTGCCGCGAAAATCCGTGACGTTGAGCGAGACTTGGACGCGCCCGCCGTCCATCGGGAAGGCTAGCGCTCGCAGCCCGCATAGACCTCCGTCGCGCTCCCGTACCGCCCGCGCAATGTCGCGGGCGGCCGCGAGGTTCTCGCTCGCCAGTACAACGTTGAAGGCGATCAGGACGTCGCGGGCACCAATCGCAATGGCTCCGGCGGTTTCGTGTTTGGCGACGTCGCCTTCGTCGGGCGCCCACCGGGGATCGGCGAAGCGCGCCTCGAGACCCTCGAATCCGCCGCGGCGAACGTCGGGCAGCGCGCGGCGGCTTTCGTGTCGTGCGGCCGCGCCGTAGTAAAACGAAGGAATCCGATAACGTCGCCAAATCTCGGCGCCCGCACGGTGGGCGAGCGCGGCGGCCTGCTGCAAGCTCGCACCCGCCAGCGGGACGAACGGCAACACGTCGAGCGCGCCGATTCGCGGATGCACGCCCCGATGCGCGCGCAGGTCGATGCGCTCGGCCGCCAGCCCGGCTAGCGCGACGCCGGCCGCAACGACCGCGTCGGCGTCGCCGGCGACCGTCAGGACGCTGCGGTGGTGGGTCGCATCGCTGGTGCGGTGGAGTACCGCCGCGCGGGTTCGCGCAACGGCCGCGACGGCATCGTCCACGAACGCGCGATCGCGGCCTTCCGATAGATTCGGAACGATCTCGAACAGGGGCATCGCGTCGCGCGCTAACCGAGCGCCTTTTGGATCGCTTGCGTGATGTCGGCGACGTTTTCGGGCGAGATCAGCTCGTCGTAGCCGAGTTTGCGGGCTTCGGCGGTGCGGCGGTCGGCGGCGTTTACCGAGCGAATTTCGCCGGATAGGCCGAGTTCGCCGAAGACCGCCGCCGACGGCGACAGGGCCGAATTGCGAAACGACGATGCGATGGCCAGCGCGATGCCGAGGTCGGCGGCCGGTTCGCCGACGCGCAAGCCGCCGGCGACCGAGGCGTACACGTCGTGGGTGCCGAGTTTCAGGCCGGCGCGCCGTTCGAGCACGGCAAGAATCATCGCCAGCCGCTGCTGATCGAGGTTGTTGGCCAGCCGTCGCGGCGTACCGTAGCTCGTCTCGCCGACCAGGGCTTGCACCTCGATCAATACCGGCCGCGAACCGACGATCGACGCAACCACGCACGAGCCGCTCGGACGGCGCT
>DATCGB010000045.1:0-2603 GCA_036509155.1 Candidatus Tumulicola sp.
AATATGCGCACGTCCCAGTCCTTTCTGTCAAGGTTACCCGGCAAGCGGCTCCTTCTTTAGGAGCGGCTTGCCTATCCTGGGAGCAGGCGTAGTCCAAAAGGCTCATACGGCGCAGTTGGAACGCGCTATTGCACGGTCACCGCGACCGGCGCTGAGGCGATGCCGTTGGTCACGACGACCAGCGTGCTGGGGCCGGTTTCGATCGTCGCCGGAACGTCGAAGTTCGTCGATACGGTGCGCGTCGATCCAACGCCCATGAAGCTGTGATCGTGCGTCCGGGCATAGAACGTGTGGCCGGTGGCGTTGTTGACGATTCGCACCAACGGATAGTTCGTCGCCTCTTGCGCGTCGTCGCCGTAGGTGTTCGTTTGCGACGCCCCGTTGAAGCGCTTGCCGCGTATTTTGAACGTCGCGCCGCGCGCGATCGTCGTCGCCACCGACGTGATGACCGGTGCCGGGATCGTAATTTTCGAAGGCGGCGTGTAAATTTCGACGTCGCTCGATCCGTCGGTCTCCAGAACTTGTCCGGTGGGCAGCGTCACGAGTCGCAGGTTGTAGCTCGAGTCGTTGGGCGCGTTCGGCGGTCCCGGCACGGCGAGCAGTTTCTTGCCGTTAAAGATGAAGAACGTCGCCGGCGCGTTGTACAAACCGGGGCTTGCCGGAATCAATACCTGGCCGTCGGTGAGCAGCGAAGCGGGACCGTCCGCCACGTCGAGTTGTTGACCTCCGACGACCGGAAAGCTCGGGCCTTGCGTCCAAGTGCCTTTGTTCGGGCGATAGAGCGCCGTCTCGCCGTTCGCGCCCGCCACGAAAACCGTGTTGTTGGCCAGCAGCATCGACGGACCGATCTCGAGCCCATTGACGAGGTCGACCGGAAGCTGGCCGGCCGAGGTCCACATATTCGATTTCGGAACGTAGACTTGCGCGAACGGCGGATCGAGGACGTTGACCGTCAGCACGCTTCCGTCGCGCAGCAGCGCCCAGCTCTCTTCGCTGTTGGCGTCTTGCTTGCCGGTCCCGATTTGCGTCCACGTCAACGTGGACTCGTCGAGCAGCGCCTGGACCGATGCGCAGCAGTTCCCGAGCATATACGTACCGTTTGCGAGTACCGCGCTCTGGCCGTCGCCGATGCTGCTCCAGCCGGTGGGTGGCGCGACTACCGTCCATGCATCGGCAACCGGGTCGTAGATCGCGCCCAGGTTCGACTCGACGCCGGTGCAGAAGTTGTACTCACCGCCGTCGACGATCAGCTTGCCGTCGGCCAGCACGGCCGACGCGAAGTACAGCGGCGCGTAGTTGGGCGACATCGAGGCCTTCTTGGTCCACGTGCCGGTGAGGTAGTTGCCGTTCTTATCGGGCGCGAGGCTAAACCAGTTCGGCGTGCAGCTGTCCTGCACCATAACCGTTCCATCGGTCATCAGCATTGCGGTTCCGGGGCCGCCGGTGAATGGCGCGGTGCTCGCGACTTGCTGCCACCCGCCGGCTCGCGATCGCGCGCGCTCCACGCCGGTGATCTTGTGCCGTCGCGGCGGCGGCAGCGCGGGCGCGTGCCCGATCCGCAGAAAGCCCGGCGTTCGGCCGTGCATCGAGCGCGCCGTGGCGTCCGACGCTGTGGCAACCGGAGCGGCCGGCGCCGGATTCGCGGCGTTTCCCCCGCATCCGCCGAGCACCAGCGCCAAGACGGGAGCCGTTATCAAAAGACGTCGCATCAAAACTCCTGACGAAATAGCGCGAACCGCTTTCGACGCGCCGCCGCCGGCCCTTCTTTATCCCGGACGTTGCCGTTTCAAAAGGGTCCTTGCGCCGCCGCGTCGACCTGGTGAAAGACGCTGACTTCGCCAGGAGAGATTACTTGAATAAAACTTTCGTTCGCGCGCTCGCGGTCGCTGCCGTCGCGCTCCTAGCCGCGTGTTCCGGCGGATCCACCAATCAGTCGTTACCCGCCGGAACGGCGGGCGGCGCGATGGCTGCGAGCGGCACGCTCGGCAGCGCCACGCGTCCGGCGTGCGACTACACGCCGGCTCCCGGCTACGCGCGCTGCTTCGCGCTGATCCGCACCGACGTGGTGCCCGTGCTCGGCGTCCAATACAACGTCAGCGGCTACGGCCCCGCCGATTTGCAGTCGGCCTACAACCTGCCGTCGTCGACCAACGGCAAAGGTCAGACCGTCGGCATCGTCGATGCCTACGACGATCCTAACGCCGAAAGCGACCTCCAAGTCTATCGGTCGAACTTCGGATTACCGGCCTGCACGTCGAAGAATAAGTGTTTCACGAAAGTCGGTCAAACCGGCTCGAAAAGGAAGCTGCCGCGGCCCGATCCCGGTTGGGCGGGCGAGATTTCGCTCGACCTCGACATGGTTTCGGCGGTGTGCCCGAAGTGCAGAATCATTCTGGTCGAAGCCAGCACGAACCGGCTCGAGAGTCTCGGAAAGGCCGTCGACCGCGCGATTCTGATGGGCGCTAACGTCGTGAGCAACTCCTACGGCGGCGGTGGCGGCGGCGGCGGTAACGTTCACTTCGACCACCCGGGCAGCGTTATCACGGCCAGCTCTGGGGACGGCGGTTACCGTTCGTCGTCGCCGTGCGATTACACGACCGTCG
>DATCGB010000046.1:0-6806 GCA_036509155.1 Candidatus Tumulicola sp.
GGATTGCGCCTAGCGGAATCGGCTGGAGCGACACGTTCTCCCACCATTCGCCCAGGTCGGCAATGGCGATCAAGCCCGCGTCGCGATACGTGAAACGCGATTCGTGAATGATCAACCCGGCGTCGACGTGGCCGCCCGCGACCGCGGGAATAATCTGGTCGAACCGCATGCGTACCGTTTTCGGCCGCCGGCCCAGCGCCATCTGCAGCAGTGCAAACGCGGTCGTGCGTTCGCCGGGGATGGCGATCCGCCGATTCGCGAACTCGCTAAAGAGCGCGGGCGACCCAGCCGGCCGGGCGACTAACAGGGGACCGCAGCCGCGGCCGAGCGCCCCGCCCGAACGCAGGATGCGGTATCGATCGGTCAGGTAGGGAATCGCGCCGTAGCTGACCTTGATCAGTTCGAACTGCCCTCGGGCCGCCGACTCGTTGAGTTCGTCGATGTCGCCGAGGTGCACGCGCACCTCGGGCGCGCCCTCCAGCAGCCCGTTGGTCAGCGCGGCGAAGATGTAGGTGTCGTTCGGACACGGCGAGTAGGCCAGCGTGTACGCCGTCACGTCGGGACTCCCCCGGCCGTGCCGGTCAGCTCGAAAAAGGTGTGCATCACGAGCGACAAGCCGGCCACGCCGGCGCCGAAATCCCAGCCGCTTCGATCTCGCCGGCCGACGCGGTTGGAAATGCCGCGCAGCTCGATGGCCGGAACCCCGGCGCGTTCGGCCGCGCGGAGAACGGCGAAGCCTTCCATCGATTCGACTTGCGCGCCCTGGCGGGCGAGGCGTTCGGCCGTTTCCTCGGTCGACGTAACGCGCGAAACGGTGACGCCGTGCAGTGCGGCAAAACCCTGGTCGCGAAGCCGCCCGACCAGGCCCGGCTCCGAACTTGCTTTGCCGGCGACCTGCCGGCCGTCCGGAAGCACGATTGGCTGGCCGTTTTCGAGCGTGAGTTCGTACCTTTCGTCGGCAACGACGACGCCCTCGCCGATTCGAGCGGCGCGATCCAGCGCACCGGCGATGCCGGCACTAATCACCAACTCGTACCGGCGCAGCGCCAGCGACCGCGCGATCGCGCAGGCGGCTTCGACCGGCCCGACGCCGGTAACGAGCGGCTCGACATTCGGCCGATGCATCCAAGGACCGAACTCCGGTTCGGTCGCACAGGCGAGCAGAATCACGGCACTCCGATGAATTTATGCGTCTGCAGCGAGAGCCGGAAGCGCCGCGGATGCGCCTTGACGTACGCTAGCGCCGTAGCGACGTTTTCGGGACGATTGCCTTCGGGTTGCAGCAAGATCGTCGGTTGGCCGGAAAAGAGCGGCAGATGCTCTTCCGGAACGCGTTCGTCGACGATCAGTTTGGTCTCGTTCGCACGTGCCGCCATGCGCGGGTCGACGCGCTCCTTGGGAGAAACGCAAAGCCAAACGTCGTCCGGCAGCGGCGCATAGATCGTGCCGTTGGATTCGACGTGCACGCGCCGTCCGTCGCGCCGCAGCGCGTCGATCAGCCTCGCCGTCGCGGCTTGCGCCAACGGCTCGCCGCCGGTTAGGATCGTGGTGGGACAGTCGCCGCCGGCCGCTCGCACCGCGTCGACCACGTCGTCGACCGACGCGATGAATTTGGTCGAGTAGTCGGTGTCGCAGAAATCGCAGGCGAGGTTGCAGCCGGCCAGCCGCACGAACACGGCCGGAATACCCGTCCACGTGCCTTCGCCCTGAATCGAGTAAAAAATCTCCGCCAGCGCGAGCATCGCCGTCACCGTTGGGCCGCCGGAGCTTGCGCGAAATCCGACGCGCGCAGGACCGCGCACGATCCCGACGTTTCCCAAAGCACCAGCTCGTCGAGGCCGCCGAGCACGGGCGAGAGCCGCGCCCACGTCCAGGCCGCGATCGCTTCGGCGGTCGGATTGTCGATGAAATCGTTGAGCGTCTGGTGATCGAGCAGGTCGACGGCGGCTTCGCGCACGACGCGCTCGATTTCGTCGAAATCCACGATCATGCCGCGGGCCGGGCCGCCGGTTTGCAGCGGTCCGCGCACGGCCACGTCGAGACGGTACGAGTGCCCGTGCATTCGCCCGCACTTGCCGGGATGGAACGGCAGCACGTGGGCGGCTTCGAACCGAAAACGTTTGCGAATCTGCAACGACGATACGGTGCCGCTACAGGGCGCCGTCGGGGCCCATGTTTTCGAGGCGTTTCTTGAGATCGGCCAGGAAACCGCTGGCGACGTAGCCGTCGACGACGCGATGGTCGAGCGACAGACACGAGTTCATCATGTGGCGGATCGCGATGGCGTCGTCGTCGCGCACGACCGGCTGCTTGACGACGGTTTCCATCGTGACGATGCCGGCCTGCCCGCCGTTGATGATCGGTGCCGAGGCCCAGGACCCGTTGGCGCCGTTATTGTTCACCGTAAACGTGCCGCCGGCCAAGTCGTCGACGCCGAGTTTCCCTTTACGCGCGCGGTCGATCAGCTCGCCGGCCGCGATCGCCAGCCCGCGAATCGAGAGCTGGTCGGCGTTGCGGATCACCGGGACGACCAAGTTCGTTGCCAGGCCGATGGCGATGCCGACGTTGACGTCTTTGTTTACGTAAATGCCTTCGGATGTAAACTTGGCATTCATCAACGGAAAGGCCGCCAGCGATTCGATCGTCGCACGGACGAAAAACGGGAGAAGCGTGAGCTTGTAGCCGGTATCGCGTTCGAAGCGATCCTTTTCTTTCGCTCGCCATTTCCACACGTTGGTGACGTCGATCTGGACCATCGACCAAGCGTGGGGAGCGGTGTGCTTGCTCTCGACCATGCGCTCGGCGATGATGCGCCGTGCCTGGGTGAGCGGAATCGTCATGCCGGGCACGGGCTTGCCGTAAGTCGGCACGCCGGAGACCGGCGCGGTCGCCGGGGGTTTGGCAACGCCGGCCGCGGGCGCCGCGGACTTCGTGCGCGCCGCCGTCAGCACATCTTCGGCCGTGACCCGGCCGTTCGCCCCGCTGCCGCCGATCGCGCGAATGTCGACGCTATGTTCGCGCGCCAAGCGCCGCACCGCAGGCGACGCCGCGCGCAGCACCGCCTCGGCGTCACCGTTCGAAAGCCCGGGCGGCGCCGCACTTCCGTTCGTCGACGACGCCGGCGCCGGTGCGGTGGGCGCGGCCGCCGCGGGTGCGGGCGCTGCCGGTGCGGGTGTGGCCGCCGCGCCGGTTTCGTCGATAACCGCGATCGGCGTCCCCGTGGCGACCGTCTCGCCCTCTTTAACCAAAACTTCGCGGATCGTTCCGGTAACCGGCGAAGGAACTTCGGCGTTGACCTTGTCGGTCGAAACCTCGACGAAGGGTTCGTACTTCTCGACCGTGTCACCGATTTTTTTGAGCCACTGTGCGACGGTTCCCTCGGTGACCGTTTCGCCCAGCTGCGGCATCGTGATCGTCGTGGCCATTAGAACTTCACCATCTCTCGCATCGCCTCGGCCATTTCGGACGGCGACGACATGTATTCTTCCTCGAGCGGCAGCGCGTAACCCATCGCCGGAACGTCGGGGGCGGCGAGCCGCCGGATCGGAGCGTCGAGGTGGAAGAGCGCTTCCTCGGCGACCATCGCGCTGATCTCCGCGCCGATCCCGCCGAACTTGTTATCCTCGTGGATTATCAATAACTTGCGCGTTTTTTCGACGCTGTTCAAAATCGTGGTTTTGTCCATCGGACGAATCGAGCGCAGGTCGATTACCTCGACCGACAGGCCTTCTCCGGCGAGCCGCTCGGCCGCCTCCAGCGCCCAGTGCACGTACAGGCCGTACGAAACGACCGAGAGCTGCGTGCCCGGCTTGAGCACGTTGGCCTTGCCCAGCGGAATCGTGTAGTGGCCGTCGGGCACCTCGCCCTTGATCAAGCGATAGGTTTTCTTGTGCTCGAGGAACAGTACCGGGTCGGGATCGTCGATCGCCGCGTTGAGCAAGCCCTTGACGTCGGCTGGAAATGCGGGCGCCACGATTTTGAGTCCGGGAACGTGATAGAACAGCGCCTCGATCGAAACCGAGTGAGAGAGCGCTCCGCGGACGCCGCCGCCGTAGGGCGTGCGAATCACCAGCGGACAGGTATACTCACCGTTGGAGCGATACCGCGTCTTGGCCGCCTCGCCGACGATTTGATTGAATGCCGGATAGATGAAGTCGGCGAACTGAATTTCGGCGATCGGGCGCAAGCCCTCCATCGCCATGCCGACGGCGATGCCGACGATCGAGGCTTCGGCGATGGGCGTGTCGATCACGCGGCGCTCGCCGAACTCCTCGATGAAATCCTTGGTGATGAGAAAGACGTTGCCGCGCGCGCCGACATCTTCGCCGATGATGACCGTGCGGTCGTCGCTCTTCATCGCCTCGTAAAGGGTCGCGCGAACCGCTTCGACGTTGTTCATCACCGTCGACGTCGCGTTGCTGCTGCTCACTGCCACGGCTGCCAGGCTCCTTCGTAAACGTGCGTGTAGAGGTCGCCGGCCGTCGGATAGGGCATCGCCTCGGCCGCATCGGTCGCCTCGTTGGTTTCGCGCAGCACGTCGTTGCGCATCGCATCGATTTCGGCGGATGTCATGACGCCGTTGTCGACCAGCACCGCCTCGAAGCGCGGGACCGGATCGAACTGGCGGCGCTCCAGCACTTCCTCGCGGGTTCGGTACGTCATGTCATTATCGTCGGTGGAATGCGCCAGGTACCGGTAGCACGTGCCTTCGACGAGCGACGGGCCGCCGCCCGAGCGAGCGCGGTCCATCGCCTCTTCGACCGCGGCGTAGGTTTCGATCGGGTCGAAACCGTTGAAGCGCCGTCCGGGCATGCCGTAGCCGGCGGCGCGCTTCCAAATTTCGGGCTGCGCCATTTGCTTGGCGAGCGGCGTCGAAATCGCCCATTCGTTGTTTTCGACGAGCATCACGAACGGCAGCTTGTGAACGGCGGCGAAGTTCATCGACTCGTGCCACTCGCCTTCGCTGGTCGTGCCGTCACCGCACGTGGCGAGGACCGCGCGGCCGGTCTCGCCGCGATACTGCAGCGCGAATGCCGCGCCGACCGCGTGGGGTAAGTGAGCCGCGAGGATCGACGAGAACGACATCAGGCCGGCCGCTTTGGACGAATAGTGGTTGGGGAACTGACGCCCGCCGTTGTGGTCGGCCGCGCGCGCGAAGAGCGAGAGCAGGATCTCGTAGGGCGTGAGCCCGATCCCGACCGCCAACCCTAAGTCGCGATAGTACGGCGCGAGAATATCTTGGCCGCGACGGAACGCCATCGCGGCGCCGGCCTGCAGCGCCTCGTGGCCCTCACTGCCCAGCGCGAACGGAACTTTGCCTTGCCGGTTGAGCTGGAAGCCGCGGTTGTCGAGCTGACGTTGAAGCAGCATGTTGCGGAAAATCGCTCGCAGCTGCTCGTCGCTCAAGCCGTGACGCTCGAGCGGCGTCCTCGCGGTATTCATCTTTGCCATATCGGTGTCGCCTTACGTGTCGGTTAGGGTCATCGCCACGGCTGCCAGCCGTCGGCGTAGACCTTGTCGAAGAGATCGTGCGCGGGCGCATACGGCATCGCTTCCGCCCGGTCGGTGGCTTCGTTCGCCTCTTCGAGGATGGAACGCTTCAAGGCCGCCACGTCGTCGGCCGTTAGGATTTGCGCCTCGATCAAACGGGCCTCGAAGCGCGGCACCGGATCGTCGCGCCGGCGCGTTTCGACCTCTTCGCGCGAGCGGTACGTGCGGTCGTCGTCGTCGGTCGTGTGCGACAGAAAGCGGTAGCACTTGGCTTCCACGAGCGTCGGCCCGCCGCCCGAGCGCGCTGCATTCAGCGCGGCCTTCACGACGGCGTAGCATGCGATCGGGTCCATGCCGTTCACCACGACGCCCGGCATGCCGTATCCGGCCGCGCGTTTGTGAATGTCGGGTTCGGCCGTTTGCTTGGCGAGCGGGGTCGAAATCGCCCACTCGTTGTTCTCACAGAGAAACACGATCGGCAGGCGATGGACGGCCGCAAAGTTGAGCGACTCGTGCCACTCGCCTTCGCTCGTCGCTCCGTCGCCGAACGTGACCAGCACCGCCCGCCCGGTCTCGTTGCGGTACTGCAGCGCGTACGCCGCGCCGACGGCATGCGGAAGCTGCGCGGCGATCACCGAGCTGATCGTATGCAAGCCCAAGCGGCGGCTGGCGTAATGGTGGGGAAACTGGCGCCCGGCCGAGTGGTCGGATTCCCGAGCAAAGAGCGAAAGCAGCACCTCGTAGGGCGTCAGCCCGATCCCGAGGTCGAGTCCGAGGTCGCGATAATAAGGAACCAGGATGTCGGAGCCGCGTTCGAAGGCCATCGCCGCGCCGGCTTGCACGCCTTCGTGGCCCTCGCTGGCGGATGCAAACGGAACTTTGCCTTGGCGGTTGAGCTGGAAGCCGCGATTCTCGAGCATTCGCTGCGTCAGCATAACGCGGAACATCGTGACGAGCTGCTCGTCCGAGAGTCCGTGCCGTTCGAAGGGTGCTTCGGCCTGCTTCAAAGGAGGCGTCGCCTTTTTCATAGCCACGAGAGTATCGGTACTCGCCCGCACCTGCGCGGAAATCCTGCGGCCGGCGGCGCGCCCCGAGACCGGCGGAGGTGCGAAGCGGCCGGACGCCCGAATCCGTCGCCCGTATGAGGCTAGTCCTGGGAACGCTGCTCGCGTGGCTCGCGCTGTGCGCCAGCGCCAGCGCGCTCACCGAGCTGTGTCCCGCATCGGTTGCGAACTTTGCCGCCGCCGGCAGCGGCGACGCGGCTGGTCCGGCCAGCGCGTTTGCGTACGAGTTGACGGCGCTGACCCCGCGAACGG
>DATCGB010000047.1:0-2126 GCA_036509155.1 Candidatus Tumulicola sp.
ATCTCGATCGGCGAGCGCAGCCTCAAGGCTCCAGTCTTCCAAGCGAATCTCGAAGTTGCCGATTCGCGCCGTCCTCCGGACTGGCTCGAATGGAACGCGCAAGAGAAGAGCGGCAAGGTCGTTCAACTCCCGTCCCGCGAGCAGATCGACACACCCGTAGACGAACAGCTCATCGTCGAATTCTATTCTCGATAGGTCTTTCCGTCCCAGGTGTCGTTGCGAACGACCTCACGTACTTTCGTACGCTTCGGCCGTCCGCGCCTAACCTGGAACGAAAATCTCTACCGAGAAAACCTGAGATACGAAAACCAAAAACAAACCACCAATCCGCCGCTAGGCGCATGATCGGTACGATCTGGGATCTGCCGGATAACGTAAGCGGTTACGAAGGAACAACGACTACACCATGACCATGCTGGAAACGCCTGCCGGCGCAACCATCGAAGTTCGCGAGCGTCGCGACAACTACGCCAAGTTCGTGATCGAGCCGCTCGAGCGCGGCTTCGGTATCACTCTGGGCAACGCGCTGCGGCGCATTCTCCTGAGCTCGATTCCGGGCGCCGCCGTCACGTACATGAAGATCGACGGCGTGCTGCACGAGTTCTCGACGATCCCCGGGATGGTCGAAGATACGATCGCGTTGATGCTCAACCTCAAAGGCCTGCCCGTCAAGCTCAACACCGACGAACCCAAAGTGCTGACGCTCTCCGCAAGCGGATCGCGCGACGTCACCGCTGCGGATATCACGCCGGATGCCGACGTGGAGATCCTCGACCCCAGCTATCGCATCGCGACGCTGTCCGCTAAGGACGCGAAGCTCTCGATGGAAATCGGCGTCGAAAAGGGCCGCGGCTACGTGATGGCCGACAAGCAGCGCAACGTGGAACACATGATCGGGCTCATTCCGCTCGATTCGATCTTCTCGCCGCTGCGCAAGGTGAACTTCTCGGTGGACGACACGCGCGTCGGCCAGAGCGTGGACTTCGATCGTCTCACGCTGGAGCTCGAGACCAACGGTTCGATCACGCCGGACGAGGCGCTCTCGACCGCCGCTGCGATCATGCAAGAGCAGCTCGACCTGTTCGTGTCGTTCACGAATCGCTCCGAGCCGCTGCCGGAAGCTCCGCCGAACGAATGGGACATCCCGGTCGAAACGCTCAACCTCTCGGTGCGTTCGTTCAACTGTCTGAAGCGCGCGGGCATCTCGAAAGTCTCCGAACTCCTCGACCTGACGGAAGACGAGATCATGAAGATGCGCAACTTCGGCAAGAAGTCGCTCGACGAAATCAAACAGGTACTCGAAGATAGGGGGCTTTCGCTGCGTCTTACGTAGCGAACTCGCACAATGCCGCATCAAATCGCTTACAAGCGTCTCTCGCGCACGGACGGCCATCGCAAAGCGCTTCTGCGCAATCTCGCGACGTCGTTCTTCAAGCACGAGAAGATGGAAACGACCACGACCAAGGCTAAAGAGATCAGCAAGATCGTCGAACGGCTGATCACGACGGCGATGCCGGGAGATCTCGCGGCGCGCCGTCAGATCGCCGAGTATCTCACGGAACCGGCGGTGGTGAAGAAGCTCGTCGAGCAAATCGCTCCCGCGCTCAAAGGCCGCAACGGCGGATACACGCGCATTACGAAAACGCGCATCCGTCAAGGCGACGCCGCCGAGCTTTCGCTGATAGAACTTGTCAAGTAAAGGCAATAGTCGCGGCCCCGGTATGCGCGAGCGTACCGGGGTCTTTTCATCTCCGGGAGCCGGCGAGGCCCCGTGAGCGCGTACGTGCCGCTGCTGCGGCGTGCGATAGCCGGTGACGACCTTTCCGAGCCGGAGGCCGCCGGTTTGGTCGGCGCCGCGATGGACGGCAGTTATACGCACGTTCAAGTCGCCGGAATCTTAGTCGCGATCGCCGTCAAAGGCGAGGCGGTTGCCGAGATCGTCGGCGCCGCGCGCGCGATGCGCGAACGCAGCCTGCACGTCGAGCACGGTCTCGATACCGTCCTGGACATCGTCGGGACGGGCGGCGACGGCGCCAACACCATCAACATTTCGACCATGGCGGCGCTCTGCGTCGCGGCCGCCGGCATTCCGGTTGCCAAGCACGGCAACCGCGCCGCATCCAGCG
>DATCGB010000048.1:0-11318 GCA_036509155.1 Candidatus Tumulicola sp.
TTCCGGCCGGCCGGCGGCGACCCTGCGGCCATTCACCATCGCGTGCCGAGGGATCGCCGGCCGGCCGATACAAACGTCGCATGCAACCCGGGCGTCTTTCGAGACAATTGGTTCGACGCAATCTTCGCGTCGAAAAGAGCGACATGCCCCACATCGAAATCGACATCGCACCGGAAACCAATATTCGAGAGTTGGTTGCCCGGCTACCGGTTGCCGCGCAGGTCATGGCGGCGTTTGGGCTAGGATGCAGCGGATGCAGCGTTAGCCGGTCGGAGACCATCGAACAAGGCGCCCGCGCGCACGGACTGCGGGTCGAGCCGATCGTTGCCGCACTGACTCAAGCGCGTTTGTCCGGATTCGTCCCGCTAATTTCAAACGAAGACCGGCGCCCCGTGCGACGCGCGCCCGGCGAGTTCCGCAAACGGGGGAAAATCCACCACGTCGTCCCGATCATGTCGGGCAAAGGCGGCGTCGGGAAATCGCTGATCACCGCGCTGATCGCGCTGGGACTGCGGCGCCGGCACCTGCGCGTCGGAATTCTGGACGCCGATATCACGGGCCCGTCGATTCCAAAGTTATTCGGCCTGCGCACGCCGTTGATCGTCGAAGCCGATCCCGAAGCCAAGACCGCACAAGGCAATCCCCAGCCGCTTATGGTTCCGGCCGTTTCGCGGACGGCGATCGAAATCGTGAGTTCCAACTTGCTCACCGACAAAGAAGACACGGCGATGATTTGGCGCGGGCCGATTCTCACCGGCGTCATCCGGCAGTTCTTCGAGCAGGTCGTGTGGAGCGAACTCGACTTCTTGCTGATCGATCTGCCGCCGGGGACGTCGGACGCGCCGCTGACGGTCCTGCAGTCGCTCTCGATCGACGGCGTAGTCTTAGTGACGATGCCCCAGGCGCTGGCCACGATGATCGTCCGCAAGGCGGCAAATCTCGTCCGCCAGTTGAAAAAACCAGTCCTGGGCGTCGTCGAGAATATGTCGTATTTCGTCGCACCGGATACGGGAACGAAGTACGAAATCTTCGGGCCCTCGTATGCGGATCGGGTGGCGGAGCTGGCGCAAGCACCCGTCCTGGCCCGGATTCCCATCGATCCGGCGAAAGCGCTGCTGGCGGACGAAGGCCGAGTGGAAGAGATCGACGATCCCATTTGCGACGAACTTGCGGCGGCGCTGCTGGCGACGCTCGAAGCCCATCCCAAGCCCAAAGAAACGATCTCGATAATTTAAAGGCGGAGTGCGGCAATCGCCGCACCCCGCCGGTGTCCTACGCCTAGGAGTTTGTGCCTAGAAGGCTTTGACGCCCCAGGGCGTTCCCCAGCCGGTCGGGCCGTCGTAGCCCACGCCGGCCGTGCAGATGTAGAGGTACTGTGACGGACAGGTTCCGTTGCTGCCGCTGGTGACGTCGTTGAGCTTCTTCGAGCCCCCCGCCGCCCAAATGCTCGCAGCGTAGTTCTGCTTCGCAGCGTTCTTGGCCAGCCCGTAGACGCCCGCGATAAATGGCGACGACGCACTGGTTCCGCCGTACACTTGCCAGCCGTGAGACTGATAGGTGTCGTACACGGCAACGCCGGAGCTCGGATCGGCAACCGATGAAACGTCGCTCTCCGAGCGCATCGTGCAGCCGGTGTCGGTTTGCCAGCTTGGCTTCAGGACGACCCCGCTGCAGCCGCTGCCGGCACCGCGCCACGCCGTTTCGGTCCAGCCGCGCGTGCCGCCGCCCCGCGTGAGGTGCGTTCCACCAACGCAGACGACCGTCGCGTACGAGCATGGCGATTGCGCGCCGTAGCCACCGTCGCCCGAGCTCGCCAGAATGATGTGCCCGGGATGATCGTAGTGCGAGTTCGTACCACCCGACTCGCCGCCGCCGTAGGAGTTACTGACGGCGTTCGCCTTCATGTTGACCGCGGTGTCGTTGGACGTTCCGAGGTTCGCGAACGAGTTGCTGGTGGCTTCCACCAGGATGATCTTGCAGTGCGGACAGGCCGCCGAAACCATATCGAGATCGAGGGATATTTCGCCCGCCCAGCCGGCGTTCGGTTGCGGCAACGGCGACGTTTGGCCGCTCTGGTTGACTTTCTGGAAGCACTTGTTGGCCGTGCTGCAGGTCGGTAAACCGAACTGCGTGCGATATATGGCCAGATCGCTCTCGGCGTTCGGATCGTCGTAGGCATCCACAGCCGCGATGATTTGTCCTTTGCCGCTCAGCAGGCCGTGCGGCAGTTTATAGGCCGACACGAGATCCGGCGGCCCGAAGCCGCTGGGCGTGAAGTTGGGCTGAACGCCTTTGCGCGGCGTCACGTCGGTACGCGCCAACGCAAAACAGCGAGCGTAGCCCGGCGCGGGGAGAAAATCGCACAACGCGCGCGTGTTGGGCGCGTTGTTATTGAGGCCCAGCATCGGTACGGGGCCGCCCGTTGTCCCTGCGGGCACCGTTTGATTCATCGAGCCGCCCGAACACGCGGCCAAAAGAGCAAAACCCGCAATCGCGAGCGCTCGAACGTATAGTTCCTTCAATGGAAGCAGCCTCCTAATATCGTTAGATAGAGTCCAGGGCTGCCGAACGGCGCTTCCCCGGTCACCCTCGCCATAGCAACGTATGCCGTCGCGCAGAAGTTACCTATGCGCTACGAGCGAGCCGTCACGCCACGTCTGGAGAACCGTGCAGCCGGCAAACCCGGCATCGTCGCGCAGGGGATCGCGGTCGAGAATTACTAGGTCGGCGGCCAAGCCTGCGGCAAGGTTCCCGGTTTGCGTCTCGGCGTAACCGAACCGAGCCGCGTTGACGGTGTACATGGCGAGCGCGCGATGGGGAGAAAGGCGTTCCGACGGTTCGTGGTGATCGAGGCACGCTTGCATGCCCGCCAGCGGATCGAGCTCGCAGACGGGGCTATCGTCGCCTCCGCAAACGGTCGCGCCGGCCACGTCGATGCGCGCGAGTGCGTTCATCGAGCGTTTTCGCGCGCGTCCGAGGCGCGCTTCGTACATACCGCCGTCGCCCGCCCAAAGCCGGTCGAACTGCGGCTGCATCGAGAGATAGATTCCCATGCGAGCGCAGGCGTCGATCTGCTCGCTCGTCGCGAGCTCGAAATGTTCGATGAAATGCCGGCACCCGCGCGAGGACGGCTTGCCGGCGAGAACGCGTTCCCACACGCGAACGCTCTGCTCGATTGCGGCGTCACCGATTGCGTGAACGCCGGCGGCGATGCCCAGTGCTTCGGATTGCGCGTAGTATGCGAGCAACTCGTCGTCACCGAACCGTAACGATCCGGAAGAGTCGGCGTCGGCATATTTTTCGAAAAGCGCGGCCGTGCGGCTGCCCAAAGACCCGTCGAGGAACACGTCGCCGCCGACGTACGGGAGCCCGAGTTCCCGCGCGAGCGCCGCGTCGGGCTCGCACACTTTCGGATGCACTTTCGCCGGTAACGTCCGCAACGCTTCGACTTCTTCCGCGTATCGATCGCGTTCGAACCCCATGAGTTGCGCGTGCAGGTGAACGGCGCCGCGGGACAGGGCGACGTCGACCGCGCGCCGTTCGGCGGCTCGCCGCACCGCTCGCGGGATCTGCGCGCCGAATCCGGATTGAGCGCGCCAGTTGGCTTCGAGAAAAAGTTTGCCGGTGGGCCGGCCCGACTCGTCGCGTTCGATGCCCGGCGTTTCTGGCCCAAGCGCGAGCCACGCGAAGGTGTTGGCGTTAACCAAGCACGAGTGGCCGTCGATCCGGGAGAGCATCGCGCGCGCGCCGGGATGAAAACGCTCCAGCGGCCGCGCGTCGGCGGTCGCGCCGTCGAGCCAGCCGCTTTCGTCGTATCGGCCGCCCAGCACGATTCCCGATTCGTTTGGCAAGCGACTGACCGCATCGGCGAACTGGTCGTACGTTCGCACGCCGTTCAATCCCCGCGGCCCGAGAAAGTAGCCGGTATCGGTAAGGTGCACGTGGCAATCCGCGAAGGCCGGCACGACGGTGGCACCGGCGAGATCGATGCGTTCGACGCCGGTGCCGATCGGGTCGCAATCGAGTGCCGCGATCGCCGGTCCGTCGACGAGCAGCGACTCGTGAAGGAGAAACCGTCCGCTCGCGGGTTCGAAAGAGTAGGCGCGCGCGTTATGGAAGAGCTTCACGTGAGACTGATACGATGAAACTCGGGAAGGTTCTTCTCGGGCTCGGGGCCGGATTTACCGCCGGATATATCGCCGCGCGTGCCCTTGAGGCGGCCTGCGAATGGTCGTCCCCGGCGCCCGTGCTCGGACGGGATGCCCGCGCGTACGCGAGAATGCGGCGCGCGCTCGACGTGCTGGAGACGGTGCGCGAAACGGCCGGGATGATCGTGGTGACACACGGGGCGATCGGACGGGCGGTCGACCGCGCGACGCTGCCGGCGCCGACGTGGCTGCGACCGGCGCTTTTCGTTGGACCGCTGTCGCTTGCGTCGGCGATCGTCGAACTTCCGGCTGCGTTTATTCAGGATTACACTCTGGAGCGCCGTTACGGTCTGAGCGAACAATCGCGCCGGGCGTGGCTCGCCGACTACGCAAAGAGCGCGGCGGTCTCGGCGGCCATCGGGGCCTTCGTAGCCACGTTATTCGGGGTCGCGGTACGGCACGCACCCAAGGCATGGCCGCTGCTGGCAAGCGCCGGCGCGTTCCCGCTTTTCGTGATCGGCAATATCATCGTTCCTTTATACGTCATGCCGCTGTTCAACGAATTCGAACCCGTGACGGGCTCGCTCGAAGTGCGGCTGCGCGCGCTGGCGACGCGTTTCGGCGTCGGCGACGCCGACATTCTGCGTATGGATATGAGCCGTCAAACGAGTAAGGCCAACGCGTTCGTTACCGGGATCGGACGAACTCACCGCATCGTCCTGGGCGATACGTTGATCGACGCCTTTCCGGAGGACGAAGTCGAGTTCGTCGTCGCCCACGAACTCGGCCATTACGTGAGCCGCGATACGTGGCGGCTGATTGGGATCGGACAAGCGCTGGCCACGCTGCTGTTCGTGGTGGCGAACGTCGCGACGCCCGAGCGCGACCGCGCGGAACTGCGAAAGCACCCGTTGCTGCTCGCGCGAACGTACGTCACGATGGCCGTCGCGGCGCAGGTGCTGCGCCCCCTCCTGTTTGCGTTTTCCCGTTCGCGCGAATGGGCCGCGGACCGCTTCGCCATCGCCACGACCCGCGACCCGCGCTCCGGGGCCGCCGCCTTCGCACGCCTGCGCGATCAAAACCTTGCCGACGAAGATCCGCCCGCCTGGTACGAACTCTTCTTCAGTTCGCATCCATCGCTCAAAAGCCGGATTGCGGCACTCGAAAATCAGCCGTCGTAGGATTCGCCTATCGAGGGTTTGAGGGGCGTCGATCGGCGAGCCACGCGGCCAGGCCGGTCTTCGGATCGACGTACGAACCCGCCGCCAGCTCGGCCCGAAATTCGCCGAACGTCCCAAACGCTTCGGCGAAGGCGTCGTGTTTGTGGATCGATTCGTAGTTCACTTGACTGGCGAAAACGAACGTGCCGTCGCCGACGTCGGCGTACATATCGAGCGCGCGCGCGAGGATCCCCCGAACGACGTCTTCCACAAACTTTGGATTACGGTGAGCCTTATTGACGACGAAGAACTCGTCGGGGCGCTTGAGCAGATCGTAGGTTTCGCTCGACATCGCGTTTTCGACGATCTCGACGAGATCCTCGGCTCGAACGTCGCCGCTTTGCGTGTCGTCCACGCCCAGCAGGATCGCGCCGCGGCCGCGCTGGTTGTGGGTCGCGACCGGCAGAGCGTCGAGCGCGCGCCGCGCGTCCGCCGCCGAAAAACCCGCCTCGGCGAGATCGTGCATCGACTGCTCCCGAATCATCGCTTGAGCGCACGGACAGGCCGTCATCCCTTCGGCTTCGACGCCCGTTACCCGGCGGGTTCCGCGCTCGTCGGCATGCGCAATTCCGACGAGCGTGTAGGTTTCCTCGCCGCGTTTTCCACTAACCGGCGTCCAACGCTCCAAGCCGAAGTCCGCGCGTAGCCGGACGTCGGCCCGCACCGCCCGATGGCTCTTGACGATTTCGAGCGCGATCGCCTCGACCAAGCGTTCGACGCGGGCCGGCTTGTCTTCGCGAGCCAGCACGTCGAGCGTCGCTTCCTCGAGGATTTCGGCGAAGCGCGACATATGGACGCCGGCTTTGTGCGGCGCCAAGTCGGCCACCATCGTAAACTCGCCGTTGTAGGCGCGTTCGCGGCCGTCGACGTCGAGGCGCACGACGCGCCGCACCGACGAGACGCCGACGCGGTTAAGCGAAAGGCGCACGTCGGGCGCTTCTTCTTGCCGATCGGTTGCAAAGTGCAGGCTGCGCTCGCGTTTGCGCACGCCCGCGCCGGCTCGCGCGGTCGCGAGGTGCGGAGCGATTTCGGCGAGCGGTACGGAATTGTACGGGCGCGCCGGCAGGTCGTCGCGGACGACGACGTTATCGACCGCCAGCAGGTCGATGTCGATCGGGCGCGGCGCCAGTTTTCGCGTGCCGGCGGCCCGGCCCACGGCGAGTTCGACCTCGCGAGCAAATCGTTCGAACGCGGGGATGTCGAGGGAGGTGCGCAGGGCGGCGGCAACGTTTAAGTAGGCCGGCCCCTCGGCGCCGCCGGCGGCTTTTGATTCGTAGAACGCCGAAACGGCGACGATCTCGGTACGCGCGCGTAAGCGCTGCAGCGCCGCGAGCACGTTGCCCTGGCGATCGCCAAGGTTGGACCCGATTCCGATATGGACGTCGTGCAACGGTAAGTCTAGCGTTTCTTTTGGGCCGCTGCGCGTTCGAACAGACCGCGCAAAACGACGGCTTCGTTGTGTTCGGTGTCGCGCGCGCCATATACGAGCGTAACCACTTTTGTACCCTTCGCCTGCGCGAGAATATCGGCCGCCGTTTCCGCCGCACCGGATCGTGCGAGCTCGGATCGATACCGCTTGCGAAACTCGCTCCACTTCTCCGGATCGTGACCGAACCACTTGCGCAACTCGGTACTCGGCGCCAGCGTCTTCGCCCATGCGTCCAGGTGGAGATCCACCTTTTTTACTCCGCGCGGCCATAGCCGGTCGACCAGCACGCGAAAGCCGTCGTCGCGGGCCGGCTTGTCGTAGGCCCGTTTTAACGCGACGGTAACCGGCACGTCAACGAAGTCCTCGTTGCTTACGAACCTTGGCCCGAGCGCCGGGTGCGAAACGGATATTGACTTTCTCCACGTCCTCCATCATACACAACCGCCGGCTTTCGCGCACTCCTCCGGGCCGAGCGGACGGCTGGCTGAATTTTGCGTCGCGTGCCGAAACGAGCGTCCGTATGGCCGGATCGGGTTCGCGCCCGATTATCTGGGTACGCTTAGAACCACACCCTCTTAGAACCATGCTCTACGGATGAAAGGTAGTATTTCTCGATGAAAGTTTACACGCCGATGAAGTGGGATCTCGCCGGATTGCAGGGCATTTCGGACGCTACGCTCGAGATGCATTTCGGCCTGTATCAAGGTTACGTCAAAAACGTTAACTTGTTAAACGAGCGCCTCGGAGAAATTCGGAGCGCCGGCAAAGTCTCGGGCGCCGACCCGGCGTATGCCGAGCTCGTCCGCCGGCTGGGGTTCGAATACAACGGAATGCGGCTGCACGAGTACTACTTCGACAACATGACGAAGACCCCGAGCGCCATCGGCAGTGGGAAGCTCTACAACGCCATCGGCGAAGCGTACGGCGGTTTCGACGAGTGGAAGAAAGACTTCGACGCGGTCGCCGGCATGCGCGGCGTCGGTTGGGCCATCGCCTACTACGACACGGCCAACGGCCAGATTACCAACCACTGGATCAGCGATCACGAGAACGGCAATTTGGCCGGATTTCTACCGATCGTGGTGCTGGACGTTTGGGAGCACGCGTTTATCAAAGACTACAAACCCTCGGAGCGCGCGAAATACATCGAAGCCTTTTTCGCCAATACCGACTGGAAACGATGCGAGTCGCGTCTGCCGTAAGAGCCTAGCCGCGAGAACCGGCCGGCGCCGCAGGGCGCCCGGCCGGAGCATTTTCTCACGGTGAGGGTCGATAGAGGTCGCGACGCGTCGACGGAATCCGGTTGGCTCCGTCGCGACCAGGTTTCGCCAGCAGCGACTGGATGAGCCCCATTCGCCCGAGTGCGAATCCGCGAGCGCTAGCGGACATATAGAGCCGCCAAACGCGTTCGGTCCGCGCGTCGGCCGCGTCGATTGCTGCCGCGCGATTTGCGGCGAGGTTCGCGACCCAGGCGTGCAGCGTGCGGGCGTAGTGCTCCCGCAAGTTCTCGACGTCGCGGACTTCGAATCCGGCCGCTTCGGCAGAACGCAGCCGCATGTCGAACGCCACGAGATCGCCGTCGGGAAAGACGTAGCGGCCCATGAAATCCCGCCGGGCTCGGAAGCCCCGGCCGTCGCGCGTCTGCGCCGTGATTCCGTGGTTGAGAAAGAGCCCGCCAGACCGTAGGGCGCGGTACGCAACGTCGAAATACTCGCGCAAGCGTTCGCGTCCGACGTGCTCGACCATACCGATCGACGCGACACCGTCAAACTCTTCGTCACCTAGATCGCGATAGTCGCGCAGGTCCACGCGGGCCGTTTCTTCCAGTCCGGCGGCCGCAATACGCCGGCGCGCTTCCTCGTATTGACGTCGCGAGAGCGTGATCCCAACCGCTCGCACGCCGCGCTGCGCGGCTCGAAGAACGAGCGCGCCCCACCCGCAGCCGATGTCGAGGAGCCGCTCGCCGGGCCGCAAGCGCAGTTTATCGAGCACGTAGTCGAGTTTCGCGCGCTGCGCGTCGTCGAGCGTCGCGGTTCCGTCGTCCCAGTACGCGCACGAATACACCAGGTCGCGGTCAAGAAAGGTCTTATAGAACGCCACCGGCAGGTCGTAGTGAAAGCTAATCGCCGCCGCGTCGCGGGCCTTGGAGTGTGTCTTTCCGACCAAACGGGGCCGGCGGTCGTCGGCTTTCGGCGGCGCGGGCAGACGCACAAGGAGCGCGGCCAAGCGCGCCAGCGCGAGCTTCGAGAGCCGTTCGACCCGGCGTTCGAGCGTGTCGACCGCCGCCTCGACGTCACCGGCGATGTCGATCCAGCCTTCCACGAACGCACGCCCCGGATTGAGGTCGAGCGGCGGCGCGAATGCCGCGCGAAGTCCGAACGGCGTGCGGACGATTAGTTCGAAGCGCGCGTTCGGCGCCGCTACCGACGTTCCGTCCCATAAGCGTATCGCGACGTCGCGCCCCAACTGGTCCTCGAACAGCACGCCGAGAGCGGCCAGGGAACGTTCGGCTGCCGAAGTGGTTGCCAACGCCTTCATCGCCGTTTCTTCGGCACGTGCGAAGCCGATGACTGTCTCACCGATCGAGATTCGGTCGAACGACGAGCGAGGGTGTGGGGCGAGGCACGTTGGTTTGAATGCTCGCCACCGCGGAGTAGTGGCCGGCCAGCGAATCGGTTTCGGTCGCTAACGCCTCGGCGTCGGAACGTCCGGGCGCTCCGCCGCCGAGCGGATACGAGCGCATCGGAATCGTCGCCGGATCGTCCGCGGCGATCAAGCGTGAATAGGGAACGTCGTTCGGCTGCCACGGACGAGCGTACGCTTTCGCGAAGCGTGCGAGATGTTCGTCGAGCGTTTCGTACTCGAGGCGCAGGCGGGTCCAACGGTGACCTTCCCACGACAGGAGCGGTGCGCCGGGCGTCAGATCGCTGGCGGTGCTGAAGCGCTCCACGAGAACTCGGGCCGCCGCAATCCCGCGACCGCGTAACCGTTCGACCGTCGCGGCGTCCATGTCGAGATTCAACCCGCCTTCGTCGGCTGCCAGCGCAATGGTCGCGATGCGGTCGCGAAAGCCTGGAAGCACCGTTTGCATGTTGTCGTTCCAGTTCTGCAGCGCGCCGAAGGCGGCGGCGAAAAACGTTACGACGCTGGATATCCCGGTGAAGCGCAGCAGCCGGCCGGCGGCGGTCGTACCGATGGTGATGATGCCGTCGGCGGGAGTCCGCGGACCGAACGCGCCGAGGTTCAACGCCAACGTCGGCCATCGCGGCAGCGGTGAGTCGAACATTTGAATCGGGAAGTTGCTGGTGAGTCCGCCATCCGAAAACCACACCGCCTGCGGCCGCTGCGGCTGCGCGTCCGTGTAGTCGATCGCGTGCAGCGGCACCGCGCTCAAGAGCATCGGAAACGCCAGGCTCATTCGCGTGGCGACGATCACCGGAAGATCGCCGATGGGCGGCAGCGCCACCAGCCCCGCCAACGGCGCCGCGTCCGCGCGGGCGCAATCGCATAGCCAGCGCACGACGTGGGCGGGGAAAAACGCCGCCAGTTCTTCGGGCTTAAAGTAAAACCGCGTCGTCCTGGTGGGGAACTGATAGGGCCGGCCCTCGGTCAGGCACGTCGTGACCATTTGGAGATTGACCGCACGCGCGTCGCTGGGGGGCACGTCGTCGAGCGCGCACGGGCCGGGGGCATTCTGCGGATTCCACAACATCCCAAAGGTCAACGGGATCTTGCCCGGCTCGAGACCGGCGGTCGCTTCCAACTCCTTCGTCAGCCACGTACCGAGCGCGAACTCGTCGGCCGGACTCGCGTCGTCGATCCCCGTGACGAGACCGTAAAAGTTCTTCGGAATTTTGCGCAAGCCGTCCCAGAGCAGACCGATCGCGGAGCCGGCGAGCGCCCCGATCGCCGCGACTACGAACGCGACCAGCCAATGCGCGATTCGCATCGGCGTGTCGGCCGTCGCGGCGGCCGCGTACGCGTAGAGCAGTGCTGGAAGGATGCCGATCGCGGCGTGCAGCGGGTAGGCGCGCATCAAGCACAGGAATTTTACCCATCGCGGAACCCTCGGTGCGAACAGGTCGACGATGATGCCGAAAAGCGCCTTGGTGGCGCGATTGGGTGCGAACAACTTCATCAGGCGCCCGTTCGCGCCCAAGACCGCGGCCATCGTACGAACCCGCTCGAAACCGGCTTCGGCGTCCGCGCCGCCGTTCTGCAGCGCGCGCAGCCGGCGAAACTGCGCGGCGGCGGCCAGCGACGCGGCGATCGCTCCGGCCGACGTTCCGCCGATGCTCTTGAGATCGAACGTGCGCGAGATTTCGTAAATGGCCTCGGGGTACACGATTCCGCTCGCAACGCCGCCCTTCATCACCAAATCGCAGAAGCGGCGTACCGGAGGCGGGCTCTCGGCCGCGAACGTCCAGCGTTTCATGCTTTCGATTGTACGCTATCGGCGGCAAAATCGATGACGGCGGGGCTTCGGGTCGTCGTCGGTCTCGAGCCGGCGTTGATTTTCGA